>NZ_CAXGPO010000005.1:0-144753 GCF_964011655.1 uncultured Spongiibacter sp.
AGATAATAAGCTCTGCTTTCACTAAACGTCCCAAATAGGAAAAGCAATTCCCATGAAAATGCATCGATTGAAATCAATCGCGCTGGCGGTCGCCGCGACTGCAGGTGTGCTGGCTGCATCGTCTGCTTATTCAGCTGAGCAAGATGCCGCTGCTGCGCCCGCAAAGCCCGCTAAACCCCTTATTCCTGTGAGTGCTATCGTCAAAGTTGGCGAACAGCGCACCAAGTCTGCCAAGGCTTCTCAGGTTCGTATTGACCGCCTGGCTGCAGAAACTGGCGATTTGCTTCAAGACTACAAAACAGTGATGAAGCAGGTCGACGGCCTTCGCGTCTACAACGCGCGTTTGGAAAAACAGATCGCTGGCCAATTGCGTCGTATCGCAAGCCTGGAAAAAGCGGTTGACGAAGCAACTATCATCCAGCGCCAAATCGACCCGCTGATTCAGCGTATGATCGACGGCCTGGAGCAATTCGTTGAGTTGGATGTTCCTTTCCACCTCGAGGAACGCAAAGAGCGTATCGAATTCCTGCGCAACAACCTGGATCGCTCTGATATCACCATCGCTGAAAAATTCCGTCAGGTTCTTGAAGCCTACAAAATCGAGAACGAGTACGGCCGCAAAATTGACAGCTACAAAGGCGTAGCGACCGTCAACGGTGCTGAGCGCGATGTTAACTTCCTCCGTATCGGCCGCATCGGTCTGCTTTACCAAACTACCGATGGCAAAGTGTCGGGCGCTTGGGACAAAACCCAAGGCACATGGACTGAGCTGGATGCTGGCGACTACCGTGGCGCTATCCAGAAAGGCTTGCGTATCGCTCGTAAGCAGGCGTCCATCGATATCATGAAACTCCCGATTCCGGCTCCGGAGGCTGCTAAATAATGAAACGTAATCTGTTGAAAGCTGCCGTACTGGCTATCGGTGGCACTATCGCTCTGGCATCAAGCCCTGTGATGGCTCAAGAAGCCAAGTCACTGGATGAACTGCTGCAAATGGTTAAGCAAGGTCGCGCCAGCGACGCGCGTGAGCAAAAAGCTCGCGAGCAGCGTTTCAAAAACGCTCGCTACGACCAGCAGAAAATGCTGAAAGAAGCTGAAAAAACTCTGGCTGATGAAGAGAAGCGCTCTTCTGAGCTGGAAAACACCTTCGAAGAAAACGAAACCGTCCTGACCGAGAAACAGCGTCAGCTGAAAGAGCGTTTGGGTACGTTGACCGAGCTGTTTGGTCACCTGACTTCTACCGCCGGCGACCTGCGTTCTAACTTCCAGACGTCGATCATCAGTGTTCAATTCCCCAATCGTGAGCAGTTCGTTGATGACCTGATCGCGAAGATGTCAGGCGCTGAAGAGCTGCCCAGCATCGAAGAGATTGAGCGTATTTGGTTTGAGCTTCAGCGCGAAATGACTGAGTCAGGCCGAGTGGTGAAATTCCAAACTGAAGTGACGACGGCTGCTGGTGAGAAAACGCAGCAAGAAGTCGTGCGTGTTGGTACCTTCAACCTCGTAAACAGCGACGGCGAATACCTGCAGTACATTTCAGAAAATGGCACTGTTGCTGTGTTGGCGCGTCAGCCTAAAGGCCCCTACATGGGTTGGGCTAACGAGCTGGCATCAACAACTTCAGGCGTAACGCCTTTCGGTGTTGACCCCACTGGTCCTTCAGGCGGTTCATACCTTGCTGCACTGATCGATAGCCCAACGCTGACTGAGCGCTGGCACCAAGGTGGTGTGGTTGGTTACGTAATCACCGCAGTAGGTGTATTGGCGATGCTGATCGCTATCTGGCGCCTGATTGTTCTGACCATCGAAGATATGAAGGTCAACAGCCAGCTTAAGAGCAAAACTGCTAATGACAACAACAGCCTTGGCCGTGTTCTGAAAGTACACGAAGACAATCCAAGTATGGATGCGGAAACACTGGAGCTGAAACTGTCAGAAGCCATTCTGAAAGAAACACCACGTTTGGAGCGCTCTCTGAACTTGCTGAAGATCATCGCTGCGGTAGCACCGCTGCTGGGTCTTCTGGGTACCGTAACCGGTATGATCATCACCTTCCAAGCTATCACCATCTTTGGTGCGGGCGATCCGAAGGCAATGGCCGGTGGTATCTCTGGTGCTCTGGTAACGACCGTACTGGGTCTGGTTGTCGCCATCCCGACTGTACTGCTGCACACGTTTGTTAGCGGCCGCGCTAAGAAAATCCTGCACGTGCTTGATGAGCAATCGACTGGCATTATCGCCGAACACACAGAAGGGCGCGCGGGGTAACTAAGCGATGTACCAACTGAATGAATGGATCGAGATCATACGGCGATTTATGGAAGCCGGTGGGCCTGTACTGAACTACATCGCCCTCCTGACCTTCGTCATGTGGACTCTCGCTATTGAACGGGTTTGGTATTACAAGTTCGGGCTGTCGAAAGACGTGAACAACGCTATCAACACCTGGGAAGCGCGCAGTGAGCGCAAATCCTGGAATGCCAAGCAGATTCGCGAAAAGTTGATCTCAGAGGTTTCTCTGCAGATCAACGCGAGTCTGCCAATGATTCAGACCATGGTGGCGCTTTGTCCGCTGCTGGGTCTGTTGGGCACGGTCACAGGGATGATCGAGGTCTTTAATATCATGGCAGTGACCGGTGGTGGCGATGCTAAATCGATGGCCGGCGGTGTTTCAAAAGCAACAATTCCGACGATGGCTGGAATGGTTGCCGCTCTGTCAGGCGTATTCATCAATACCTATATAAAAGGTATTGCGGAGCGCGAAAGCGAGCTTTTGGAAGACCATCTGACAACCGATCATTAAGAGAACAGTTATGAGAAAGCATAGCAAAGCAGGTGCAGAGGAAAATTCCTCCGAGATCGACCTGACGCCGATGCTCGACGTGGTCTTCATCATGTTGATCTTCTTTATCGTCACAGCGTCGTTCATCAAAGAAGCCGGTGTCGAGGTGAATCGCCCCGAGGCCTCAACGGCCAGCAAGAAAGAAAATGTGAATATTCTGATTGCTGTTACTGGTACTAATGAAATCTGGATCGACAAGCGTCGTGTCGACAAGCGAGCAGTGCGCTCGGTTGTTGAGCGTATGCATGCCGAGAACCCCAAAGGTGCTGTTGTTATTCAGGCTGATAAAGCCTCGAATACCGAAACGGTTACTGCGGTTATCGACGCCAGCCGAGCGGCCGGCGTATACGATGTTTCATTGGCCACTGAAGACAGCTGATCAATTATGAATATTCGCCTCCTGATCGGTGCCGCATTGGCATTTGTGGTGACAGCAGCGCTGTTCATCATAATGCCATATCTGATCGAGTCAGCTGACAAGACGTTGGACGAAAAGCCGCGTACTAAGTTGGCCGACATTCAGATGCCGGACACCGAAATAGAAACAATGAAAGACGCAAAGCCGGATAAGCCTAAGCAACCGGAAGAGCCGCCGCCGGATATGGAACAACCGGAGATGGAAGATGTGAACCCGGACATTGAGGTCGTTAATATGGCGCCTCAACAGAGCCTGCAAATGACCAACACTGCTGGTGGTTTGTCGGCGTCCGATGGTGAATATCTGCCTATCGTTAAAGTTGCGCCAATCTATCCGCGCCGCGCGCAAAGCCGAGGTGTTGAAGGCTACTGTACGGTTGAGTACACCGTAACGAAAGCCGGTACCACGCGCGATATCGCCCCCGTGGATTGTAGCCCTCCGGGTTACTTCGAACGCTCATCAATTAAAGCTGCCCAGAAGTTTAAATATAAGCCTCGGGTGGTAGATGGCGAGCCGATCGAAGTACCGGGGATCCAGAACCGCTTCACCTTTGAGTTGGAGAAATGATGTCTGATTATCACGTGAGCACAAAAGTCGTGCGCCCGGTGCTGGTCAAGCTGGCATGTTCCCTCAGCTTGGGTGTGGCTGCGGTGCTAGCGACCCCGGTTGCGAGTAATCTGGTGGCCCCTGCTCTGCAAATGGACGGCGTAAATGTCGTCCACGCAGCGGAAAAGGAAAAGCCGCGCCGCAGCACGCGTCGCACGCCGGCGATCCGCGCAAAAATCTTTGAAAAGCTGAACGAAGCGCAGGTTGCTGCCGACGAGAAGCGCTACTCTGAAGCCATTAAATTGCTCGATGCCCTTCGCGACAAAGAAGGACGGGGCTCGCTTAATAGCTACGAGCTGGCAAACCTCTACAACATGTACGCGTTCATTTACTTCACGCAAGAGAAGTATGAACAGGCGTTAACGGCCTACCGAAATGTTGTAAAGCAGCCTGATATTCCTGAGGCGATGGAGCTAAATACCAAATACACCATCGCCCAGCTTTACTTTGTTAAAGAAGACTACAAAAACGGCGTGAAAGTGCTGCTTGAGTGGTTTAAAGCGAAGGAAGCACTTCAGGAAGAACCCGGTGCGGGTGCTTATGCACTGCTGGCCCAGGGCTATTACCAGCTTAAGGATCTGACTCGTGCCCTCAAGTACATTGAGGTAGCGATTAACGATTACAAATCCCGAGGCAAGGTGCCCAAGGAACAGTGGTGGGGACTGCAGCGTTACCTCTACTACGAGAAGAACAACATCAACAAGGTTGTCGATATTCTCGAAGAGACGCTGAAGCACTATCAGAAGAAGGCCTACTGGCTGCAACTTTCTGCCATGTATAACGAGCAGAAGCGCGAAATGGCGGCAACCGCCACCATGGAAGCGGCCTATGAGCAAGGCTTGCTGGAGAAAGACAAAGAGCTGATCAATATGGCTTACTTGTTCCTTTCTCAGGAAGTGCCTTACAAAGCAGCGAAGGTACTGGATAAAGGTATTAAGTCGGGTGCGATCCCTGCTACCTCCAAAAATCTTGAGCTGCTCGGTAACTCATGGCGCCAGTCACAAGAAGTTAAGCGTGCGATTCCAGTAATGGAAAAAGCTGCGGCCAAGTCCGATAAGGGCGAGCTGTGGTCACGCTTAGGTAGCATCTACCTGGACAATGACGAGTTCGAGAAAGCTGCGAAAGCGATAGAAAATGCCTTTAAGAAAGGTAATCTAAAGCGTCCGGATACTGCGAACCTTGTGCTTGGTATGGCCCGCTTTAACTTGCAGAACTATGAAGGTGCACGTAAAGCTTTCAAACAAGCGTTGAAAGACGAGCGGTCAAAAGGCTATGCGTCGCAGTGGATTAAGTTTATGGATCGCGAGTTGGCTCGTCAGGCGGCGTTGAAAGACGACATCTGATAACTAACATGATTCGTTGAAGGCACCGTAAGGTGCCTTTTTTTTGCCTGGACGATGCCGACAGGCGAAGCGGGCGCTATAGTCAGGGTATGGCCGCGAGGAATACCTTTTTGAAAACCGCGTTGTATAACCTGCTCACCTTCCTGTTCTGCAGCGCTGCAGCAGTGGTGGTGGCAGAGCCGTTGCCAGCCCCTTCGCCCCCGAGCTTTATCGAACGGACAATGGAAAGTGCGGAAGCGACCAGGGATCAATGGTCGGAGAATTGGGTGGTTTTCGCTGAAAGCGTCGATCGCTATTTGAGCAATGAAGATACTGCAGAAGATTACAGCAACGAGAGCTATCTAAAACTGCAGCTGAGGCAGACTATTGGCGAGCGAGGGGAGCTAGAGAGCGATGTACGCCTTCGTGCGAAGGTGGACCTGCCCAATACAAAGCGAAAGACGAAGCTGTTCTTTAATAGTGATGCCGATGCAAACAACCCCTTAGAAGAGCGGGTGCGTGGCGGCTCAAGCGGCGAGCGCCCGAGCCGCGAAGAGTCGGTTACCGGTCTTGAAATATCCCCTCTGTCAGAGTGGCACCATTGGAAGCGGAGTGCCCGTATTGGTATTCGTGTGCGAACTCCACTGGTGCCCTTTGCTCGCCTTCGCTTGAGACGGCCATTCTCCGATTGGGGCGAGTGGCAGCGTGAGTTCCAGCAGGAGTTTTGGTGGTTCCGTGATAAGGGATGGGGGGAGTCGACGGAATATACGATGAGTCGTCCGCTGGGAGAGCGTTACCGTCTGCGCTACTTCACTGGATTGGAGTTTGAGGATCGGAACGATTTCTTTGAAAACGTCCAGCTGTTGTCGCTGTCGTACCGCATCAATGAACGCGAGTCGATGGAATACCGCCTCGGTGGCTTTGCAAACAATGAGCACCGCAGTCGCCTGACGGCGTATTTTGTCGGCGCGAACTACCGGAACCAAATACATGAGGACTGGGTGTATTTCACAGTCAGCCCCGAGTTGTATTTTGCGCGAGATGAGGGCTGGGATGCCGAGGCTAGCTTAACATTTCGTCTGGATGTGTTTTTCTCTGAGTAGCCTGTGTTTTCGACCGCCGACACCTCTCTGAACAATACCTGACCGAAGGCCAGTCGCGCTGCCACTTCTTCCTCCATGAGAAGGAACGGTTGCAAACAACGCATATCTTCTCTGGAAGTTGCCCCTTGCGGTGAGTCATAGGAACGGACGATTCCCCCCGAAGTGTTTACCGCTACCATTGCCCATCACTACACAGTTTACACCTGAAATAACAAAAATAAGGATTGATAACATGGGTGCTCAGCAACAGCGGCAAGTTTTATTTCACGGCCTGATTATCCTTTTTTTAGGGCTTTTGGCAGGAATTGGATTTTCAGTTGCCGCGACGGGGCCTCAGGATGCGCCTGCCTACGGCGTGTGGCGCTTTGCGCACATGGAAGGGCTGCTGAACGGTTTGTTGGTCATCGCCATTGCTGCTGCTTGGCCGGCAATATACCGCGAGGGTAGTGTGCTTAGCGCGGCGCGCTGGGGGCTAATTGTTGGCTGCTACGCAAATATCATCGGGCCGCTGATCAATGCCTTGTTTGTTACCAAGCGCTTAATCGTCCCCGAAACCGCCTTGGAGGCGCTCATTGTCTACGGTTTCTATATTCCGGGGACGATTCCGCTACTGGCGCTACCCGTATTTATCTATGCCGTCGCCGCTAATAAGCGGGGCTGACCTCAGTATCGGGTGCAGTGAATACCCTGGGGACTCTCGATGGTTCCCACGCATTCGTTGCAGTGAACGCAGCGACTCTTAAAGCCGGCATCGCGCGCGCAGCGATTCGGTAATTCGGGGTCGCTCAATAAGCTCCGCCCAAGCTGAATAAAGTCAAAGCCCGCGTCCATTAAGTCGGCGAAATTATCATTCCCGGTTGCGCCGCCAATGTACACTAGCTGGCAATTAACGGCCTCGCGAATGCGTTTTGCTTGCTCGAGAAAATAGAGGTCCGTGTAGGGATAATCGCGAAACATCGATTTTCCTGCCAACCTTAGAATAAGCCGCATCAATACGCTTTTCTCTGTCGCAAGCATTGTGGGCAGCATATTCTCGCCACGGAACATCAGCATTGGGTTCATCGTGCTGGTGCCGCCGCTGCAGACAATGGCATCAATACCGGCCCGGTCGAGCATTTGACTAATTACCACCGAGTCATCGTAATGAATCCCGCCGCGTACGCCCTCTGACATACTGATCTTGCCGAGTATAGGAAAGGCGTCGCCAACCGCTTCGCGAACCGCAGCAAGTACCCGCAGTGGCAGTCGCATGCGGTTTTCCAAACTGCCGCCATATTCATCTTTACGCTTATTGGTTTTTGGACTGATAAATTGGCAAAGGCCATAGCCGTGGCCAAAGTGGATCTCCAGCGCATCGAAACCCACAGACTTCATAAATTGCGCTGCATCGCGGTACTGATCCACCATCTCATCGATATCCTGGATGGACATCGCATCGGCGAAGAACATGCCCTGACTTAGGCCTAAGCCATTAATCGCGAAGCTGGGGCCCAGCGGCCTGCGGCGTTGTAGCTCGCGGTTCTTGGAAAAGCCGCCGCAGTGCCCCATTTGCCCTGACACTGCAGTGCCGCGCTCATGCAATGAATGAATCAGCGACGTGAGGGGCGCGCGGATGCCCTCGTGCATATACATCATATTTTCATTGAGTCGGCCGTCGGCGGTCACCGCACAATAGCCGAGTGTTGTCATGGCAATGCCGCCATCCGCCAGGCGCTGGTGAAACCCACTTAACGTCGAGCCAGGGACGCCCAAGGGGGTCATATTTTCGAAGGTGCCTGCTTTAATAAGCCGGTTTTTTAACTCGAGGCCATTGATCTTGGCGGGCGAGAAACACTTTTCCAGCGAAGTGCGGCTGTCGAGGGAGGGATTGGTCGGATTCATGGCAGACTCGGTGAAATAATTATATGTAATAACGCTACATATCATCTTTGCAAAAAGCAAGCTACACTGTGCTCCGCTATTAAGAGGGTAGAGTATTGGTTCAAAAACAGCGCCGCACGCAGGCCCAGCGACGGGAAGAAACCCAATCAAAAGTCCTGGCCTGTGCTCGTCAACAATTCGGTGAAAAAGGCTATTCCACCACAGCGTTGGAGGATATTGCCCGAGAGGCCGGAACAACTATCCGACCCATCTATCACTACTTTGGCAACAAGGAAGCACTCTTCGAAGCGGTCACCGAGTCTTACGAGGCAGAACTGCTCGCCACCCTCCAGGCGCCGTCGGAAAATGGCGGCGACGCCGGGCTGGCAGAATCATGGCAGCGTTTTATGGCACTCTGCGATCAGCCGGGCTTTGTACAGGTCGTGCTGTTGGACGCGCCCCACATTCTTGGTCGTGAACGACTGCGCCGCAGTGCCGTGGTGCTGGAGGCCCAGCGGCGCCTTGACGAGATGTGGCCGGAGCGTGAGTTGTCCGACAGCGATAGAGAACTCTACGCCAGAATGCTGCTGGCAGCGTTGACCGAAGCAGCGCTAATGCGCGGGGAGCGCAGTGACTACGATAGCAGTGCAGCACTTCAACCCTTGCTGCAAGCGCTGGACAATGTCTGATGCCCCGGCGGCTGTTATAATTTGCTCTCGTGATTGACCGTATACTGGCCTGCAGTTGATGAAGTTACCTCAAGCATTACTCTCCGCCATGCAGCGACGAGCTGAGCGCCGTATGGACACACCTCCTTCAAAGCGCATTGGTGAGCGCTACCTAACGCGCTGGCACCTGCTGCCTAAAAACCGCTTGTTCAATGTATACCTTCACCATGTCCAAGAAGATGATCCCGACAGTCATCTCCACGACCACCCCTGGCTATTCAATATCTCAGTTGTATTGCGAGGGCGCATATCTGAGACCCTTCCCAGCAAGGCACGTGTGCTAGAGCCCGGCTCGATCACCGCCAGAATGTCTCGCGCGCCGCATCGTCTGGACCTGCTTTCAGCCGATAGCGTCACGGTGTTTTTGACCGGACCGAAAATCCGCGACTGGGGCTTTTATACCGAGAAGGGATGGGTTGATAGTCAGCGCTATTTGCAGGCGAATGGTGATGGGCGTGCAGTCAGCCAAGATTACACGGCCAGATAAGCGCCGCGCCACTAAGTCTGCGAGTTTGATTATTTGAACCAGTCGCTGCTAATGCTCCCCTGTTAATTTTTGTGCATTTGGGGTGCTCGCTGTTAAGTTTTTGAATTCTATCAATTAGTTCCTGTTTTTTATAAATTGTGTATTTGCGCGTTGTCACAGATGCGCTTGTGCCACCGCTGTTGTAGCCAGTAACTTCCTTATTCCTAATAAAAAAGTGCTCTCCAGCGCCCGCGTTTGAGAGAGCTATATCGCAACACGTGGAACGACCGTCACTACGCCCTCATCGTGGCCCAGTCTCAAATACCTAGGCAGAAGAACCCGTGTTGCATTGCCAAGGAGGTGCCGTAATGCGCGCTGTTTGCCGAGTTGGTCTACTGACCGTCGTTTCTTTTTTTATGTTTGCCTGTGGTGGCGGGGGCGGTGGTCGCTCTTCGGCGCCCGAAAGTGAACTCTATGGTCAGTTGGTTGACTCTCCAGTGGGCGGAGTACTGTATCGGCGGTCCTCGGGTGATCGGGAATCCTTAACTGACAGCAGCGGCGGGTTTCTGTATTTCAAGCAAGAGGTGATCCACTTTCGCATCGGCGGAATTTCTTTGGGTAGTGTCCGCGGGGCACCGATCATTAGCATGCTTGCATTGAGCGCTGGAGATGATATCTCAGCGGTGAATTTGGCGCGGTTTTTCCTCACGTTGGACGCCGATGGTATTCCCGAGAATGGTATCTACATTTCGCAGCGAGTACGCGATGGCGCGGCTGATTTGACCGCTGCCCCCTCAGATTTTAAACGTAGCGATTTCCACTCCACGCCGGTTGCCAGCTGGGCGCGAACTGCCAATGGCAACGGAGTGCGAGAGTTGGTTTCTGAAGAGCTCGCCCGGCGACATTTAGCGCTCACCGAGCGGGACATATCTGATGGCCAATACAATGGTGATGCCGGTGCTGACAGTGATGCCGATGGCATTAGTGATTATCGCGACCGTTGCCCCCGCACTGGGTTTGGTATCCCCGTGGATGAATTTGGTTGTAGCAATGAAGCGGCAAGAGTTGATCGCGACGGGGATGGTGTCCCCGATGCACGGGATAATTGCCCATCTTTATCTAATGGTTCGCAGCAAGACAATGACGATGATGGTCATGGCGATGTGTGTGACAGCGATGACGATAATGATGGCCTAAGCGATGAAGAAGAGACCGCTATCGGAACCCGCCCGAATGATGCGGATACTGATGGTGACGGTGTTGCTGACGGCAGTGACCCGTTTCCCTTGGATGCTACTGAGTCTGCCGACCTGGATGGTGATGGAGTAGGCGACAATAGCGATGACGACCGTGACGGCGATGGTGTTCACAATGCCGATGACGCCTTTCCCGATAACCCGCAAGAGACCGGTGATGCTGATGGCGATGGTATCGGTGACAACGCTGACTCCGATGACGACAACGACGGGACCGCCGATGAGCTAGATGTATGCCCCGCAACACCCGATGATGACGGCGAACTCTTGCAGGGGTGTTCCGAGAGCCAAAGGCCTAGGTTGAGCATTGATGATGCTGCGGCTGATGAAAACAGCGGTGCACTTTTGCTGCCATTGCACTTAAGTCAGGCAAGCCCTGTTCCAGTGGTTGTCGAGCTGATTTTCACTGATATCACAACCTCGGACAGTGATTTTGCGCACGCCACGCAGAATGTTGAGATCCCAGTGGGAGTGACCGATTACGTCGCTGCGGTGCCGGTCGTTAATGATGAGGTATTGGAAGAGCATGAGCGCTTTAGGGTAACGGTTAGTCGCGCAGAATTTGCAAGGGTCGATGTCGCTGAAGCGATAGCAACGATCTATGACGATGAATTCCTCCGCGGGCGGTTGCGCATTGGCGCCTCGAAGCAGGCTATTGATCCGAGTGTTGAACACGTTGCAGGTATTGATGAACCTCGGTTGGGGGAAACGCGGCATCTACAGAAGTTTAATCTCGGCGGCTTTGGTATTAACCCACTGCAGAATCAACCTGATCCCTTTGGTGGGTTTGGGGAAAGCCTTACAGCACCAGCAGAGCAGCCATGCTTGTTGTCTGAGCAGAGTCGCTACGACCCCGAGACCTTTGACACCTCGCAATGTGTTGAGCGCAGCTGGGTGCGCGCCATGTATGTCGAGCAGCCTGCAGAGGGTGAAAATGCTGCCGAGCAAGTGATGTTTGTGGTTGTTGATGCCGTCGGCGCCGGGAATATCATTCAACAGGAAATGCGCAAGGTGGTCGCACAAGCGTCTGGTATATCTGAGGACAATGTCGTATTCGGCCAGACGCATAGCCATGCGGGTGCAGATCTTCAAGGCCTGTGGGGCGGTGTGCCCAAGGACTGGATTCACAATACTTTGTACCGACAGGCGTCACTGGCGGCACAGGAAGCCAAACAAGCCGCGACAGAAGTTGCTGTGACAGTGAAGACGGCAGAGCTTGCAGAGTTTAATAACTACCGCCGTCCCAAGCAGACGGATCCAGACATTGATAGCGACACCCTTGCCACCTTATTGACGGCGATCGATGCGCGCAGTGGTGAAAATATTGGCTATCTTATGCAGTTCAATGCCCATCCGACTGCTATCAATGAAGACCCTCGTATTCCCCATCCCGATTACCCCCTCGGTGTGACGGATTGGCTGGAAAAAGAGGGCGGTACCGCGCTGTATTTCAATGGCCCGATTGCCGATGCTTCGGCGTCGGGCAGCCGCCCCGGATGTGAGCCACAGGGCTATGGCGATGCATCGCCAGACTATGGTCGCGTTCACTGTCGAGGAGAGGGCATGGCCGCTGCGGTACAGGGCGACGAGGCTATTCGAGAAATTCGCAGCGGCTTGCGTGTGCAAAGTCAGCAAGTCGTGCTGCCAGTTACCAATCCGGTTTTTGTCGCAGCAGGCGGGCTGGGCGCTTTTAACCAGTATTATGATTTCACTGGTGTAAATGAGCAGCTACCGCCAGAGCTGGGGGCGCAAGCCCAATACCTGCCGCAGGCAACGCCCTACGCCACGACCGATGTCACTCGAATTACCTTGGGTGGTGAGGAGAGTGGCTTGGAGATTGTCACGATTCCAGGTGAAACAACCGGAACATTTGGCGAATTTATTCGCTCTCTGGCGTCGCAAAATGCGCACACTATGCTGCTCGGGCTCACGCAAAATAGCTTTGGCTATATTATCCCCGAAGAAGAGTTCAGTTATGTGGATGCCTCGGGTGACGCCGGTATGTTGGTACCATTCACTGGCTATGAGGAGTTCGTGTCCTTGGGGCCACTCACGGCGCCGCTACTGCGACTGCAGGGTTACCTGCCGCTATTTGATAAGGTGGACCAAGCCGATGCATATTTACCGCCATATTTAGCGGCGTGTTCAACTGAGGGGGCCGACTCCGAGCGTTGTTTACTGAGTATGGCCGGGTTTCGAGTCGACTATATTCAGCGCGAATACGCCGCGCGCTGTCGCGAGCAAGGCGGTGCTGATGCCGAACCGCTTTACAGCCAGATAGACCCGGAGATACCTATTTATGACAGCTGTATTGATAGTGGATTAGCCCCCGGTGTATGTGCGGCTTTCGGCAGTGGAGGCAGCAATAATAATGATGACCTGCCTGCTATTGGCGAACTGATTGAGGCCACCGCGCGCGGCTGTGATCTGCTTGACCCCGCCCACTGTCTGTTTCCTTTCCCAAGCGACCATTTTACTGTCCCCGCCAGCAATGGCAGCCCGCAATCCGTTTCCCGCGGTGGTAGTGGGCGCCGAGTGGACTTCAATCCCCTCGCAATGCCGAGGAATATCGCTGGAAAGCCGATTGACCCGAGGGAATGGAACCGAAACGATGGTTTCTCGCCAGGGCAAATGATCATGACATACGTGCCGGACCTGCAAAGCAATGACGATGGCACGGTACCCGGTGTGCCTCGACTAACGCATTTGTCTGAGTCAATGGAGGTCGATCAATCTTCAGTATTAGTAATCAATGCTGATAGTGGCGAACTGCACCCGGTGTGGGCAGAGCTGGATTTGAACGCTGGCTTACTGCTACCCAGTGAGGGTGTGGAAAATAGCAGCCCCTTGGCAGAAAAACGGGCGGCGCTGCTCATCCGGCCCGCACGGAATTTTGATGAAGGGCAGAGATATGTCGTTGTTTTGAAGCGCTTGCCAAGCCAGCAAAACGGCGACCCTTATCTCAGGGCACAAGCCGCTTTCCGGGCCTGTCGAGATAGTAAAGCCGATGGCGTCCCGGTGTTGTCCGCGCGGTGTCAGCAATGGGATGAAAACGTTCGTCCCGTTTTGCTGCAAGCGGGGGTAGGTATCGATGATGAGCTGTATCTGGCGTGGGACTTTACCGTTGCCAGTGCGGAAAACAATGTGGGCAGATTACGCCATATGCGTGATGAAGCCTTTAAACAGCTCGGTCAGCTTGAAGACGCCCAGGGGAACATCACCGATTTAGGTCGAGCGCCAGATTACACGATCGACAAAGTGACGGAGAATCCCAGAGACGGGATTGCTAGGCGTATCGAGGGAACGATCACCGTGCCGAGTTTTGTTATCCCCACCGACCCGGCACCACTGGACCAGCTCAGCATCTATGCCGAGCAATTGTGTGTGCAGCTCCCGGAGGAAATGCGCGAAGCTTGCGATACCTTGTTTGAGGGGGTGGGGATTGCAGATGGCGGCTCAGTGCAGCCTAACCGACTGTACTTTGACCCGCTCGATGCGCCCGCCTTCGACGCCGCCGGGGCGAGCTACGGGGACGGCTTACCCGACAGTCTCGGTGAAATGACAACGCGATTTACCTGCCAAATCCCTGAGCAAGCCAGCTCGGAAAACCCAGCAAGGGGTGGGATATACGGCCATGGCTTATTGGACGGCCACCAAGCGGTGACCTACGATCATGTGCCGAATTTCAGTCGTGAATACAATTTCCTGTTTTGTGGTGTCGACCTGTTCGGCTTCTCGACAGGGGATGTCCCTAATGTTTTGGCGGCGCTGGTAGATTTATCCAATTTTGCGGTGATCCCAGATGCTTCCCAACAGGGGCTGTTGAATTTTCTATTCCTTGCCAGGGCTATGCGTCACCCGGCTGGTTTTGCGGCAGAGGCCGTATTTCAGGATGCCAAGGGCCTGCCTGTTTTCGACCATAGAGAGATCTTCTACGACGGCAACTCGCAAGGCGGCATCACCGGAGGGCCGATCGTTGCAATGTCCAAGGATGTGCAACGCGGAGTATTTGGTGTCGTCGGCATGAACTACTCAACCCTGCTGAGGCGCAGCGTTGATTTTGACGCAGAATACGAGCCGGGTGGCTTGCCGTCCTACGCTACGCCTCTCTATCTCTCATACCAGGATGACTTGGATCGCGACTTGGGGTTTGCACTCATCCAGATGCTATGGGATCGGTCTGAAAATAATGGGTATGCCCACCATATCGCCGACAATAGCGCCTTGAATGGGCCTGACAATCAAGTCCTGCTGCAACCGGCTTTTGCTGACCACCAAGTTACCCACTGGAGCGCCCAGGTGATGGCGCGAACCATTGGCGTTGAGGTCGCTGATATTTACCCGCGTCGCCCAGGCGACAACGCAACATATACCTTTGCATCTCGAGAGGCGTTCTTTGCGGAGCGCGACCCAGACGTCGATGCATTTTGGGGCTTGGCGCTCGCTGGGCGAGACGGCGAGGGTTACGACAGCGGCAGTTGCCAGGGAGCATGCCGCAGCAGTAAGTCTGGTTTTATTGAGCTCGATGAAGGGAAAACACAAAGCCCGCCTATCGGTAATGTCGCGCCCAGGGGAGATGATTTCGACCCCCATGGTTACCCTCGTGCGGCGCCCCATGCAAAATGTCAAAAATCGCACTTTCTACATAGCCAAGGACAGCTACTCGATACGTGGATAGCGCGGGAGGTACGGGGGCCGGCAGGCTGCCCACCGTTACCTGCCCCCGTGACTATTGTCGGCGAACCAGTGGTAGTTGGCGGTGAGACTTTGCCTATCGATACCCGCGCTTTCAGCGCGGCCGTTGAGCAAATGCGCGATGGCGAGTTCCAAAAGGCGGGAGATGCGGTATTAGCTGGCCTGCAAGAAAATTCAGCCAATGCGCTGCGCCAAGTGATGATGGCTGTGGGGGCTGAGGCGGGGCTCGAGCAGCCGCAGCCACAGGCCAAAGCGCAGCCGCAGGCTCACTCGGTTATGCCGCTGCGTGCAGGTATCGCCAAGGTGGCGATTGATATTCCCGTTGGCACTCCGCTAGGTGGTTACCTAAGGCCGCCTATTGCGGGCGACTATATCCCCGGTGCCGAAGGCTTTGCCTCAGGTGATTATCAAACATTCTTTGATGAGCTGGTCGACTTCATTCCATACATGGCTGACGGCTGCGAGCCCGACCACCCTGAAAGCTGTCCTCCTCTGGCGCCTTTGCCCGATGAGTTGCGCGCGGTTCACTCACCCTATGCAAGTTATTCGCCGCCGAGCCGAGGCTACTACGATTCACTGGTTGCCAAAGCCATTGCCCTGCACGATGGTCGCGACTACATCGTATTTTTGAAAACCGATTTCATCGGCGCACTTAACGAACTTGCCGAAGATGTAAAAGCCGAAGTGCAACGGCAAACGGGAATCGCGCTTGGTGATGGCTTGGTACTCTCTGCAACTCACAGCCACGATGGGCCTGGGGCACTCGCTAACCACTCTGCACGCTATTTTTGGTTGGCGATGGATCTGTACCAGCACGAAGTCTACCGCCGAGTCGTTGCGCAATTGGCAACGGTAGTGGTGACGGCATTGGACGATGACAATATGCGCTTGGCGCGTATTGGCCACGGTAGTGCTCAGGAAGCGCTGGGAATGAACGGCTTTCGTCGTGGGCGTTTACCCAGCTACGACGAGGATAGGTTGCAAGCGCTTCACCGCCGCCTTGGTGTGATTCGCATCGATGCCTTGGATAACACTGAGCCTGAGCCCATGGCGGTAATTATCAATTGGGCGGCTCACGGCATTGCTTTTGACGTGGAGAATCAATATTTCTCAGGGGATGTGCTGGCGTCAGTAGAAAGAGCAACCGAGCAACTGATGGCGTTGCCACTGGCGATGTTGGTGCAGAATGCGGCCGGCGATATCAGTCCGCGCAGTAATATTCATCGCAATAAGCTGCAGCGTATTGAAAGCTACGGGCGTCGGCTTGCTCCGCAAATAAAAGTGATAGCCGACAGCATTGAACAGTTCCAGTTTTCCCCTGATCTTCGCAGTGTGTCTAAGCGGATTATCCTTGATCGCGACAGGCTGGGTTATCGCCCTGAGGAGTTTCCCTACGCCTGGGGTGCGGGGCAGTGCGGCAACGACATTGCGGTCCCCTTCGTTGGTGCTGGTCTGAAAGACGTGCCGGGCTATGAGGGGAATGGCCTGCCCGAGCAGATTCCGTATTGCCTGCCTTCACCGCCGCCAGATGCCTACGACCTCGCCGACAATGGCGTTGCCGAAAACGCCTCGTTTTACCCGCAGGACACGATCATTGCCGCTCAAAAAGTTGGCGAGCTGACACTGTTGATGCAGCCGGGTGAACCGCTTACTGAATACGGCCTGCGATTACTCGATGCGGCTGCTGAAGTGGGAGGTGGGGAACGCTATCGCTACGACGACACCTTTATATGGGGTTATGCCGGTGACCATATTGGCTATATCTTGCCGCCCGAAGAGGAGGACTGGGCAACATTGGGAGGCGCGGAATCTACCACGACTTTTTGGGGCTGGAAGCAGGGCGAGCGCTTTCTTGATGTAACGGTGGAGCTGCTCGAGTCGCTTCGAGACCGCAGCGCGGCGCCGATTGATGAGCTGGTTGTGCGCTATGAGCACT
This sequence comes from uncultured Spongiibacter sp., assembly GCF_964011655.1. Lineage (NCBI taxonomy): Bacteria > Pseudomonadati > Pseudomonadota > Gammaproteobacteria > Cellvibrionales > Spongiibacteraceae > Spongiibacter > uncultured Spongiibacter sp. The sequence goes on from NZ_CAXGPO010000005.1 coordinate 17,233, forward strand.
ACCGCCAGCACTATGATTCGCAAGTCAATGCGCAAGCCTTGCCCAGCATGCTAGCGGGTAGCAGTATTTCTCAACCGCGATCCATATCTCGGTTTGAGCGAACTGAGTTTGTTTTTGAGGGAGGGGACCCTGTTCTAGGTACGCCCTCAGTGCTGATGCAAGTAGAGCGTAACGGCGCATGGCAGTCGGTTACCCGCGCGAATGGCGATGCCCTCAATACCTTCTTTGAAATGCAGCTAAAGTACCGCTTGAGCAGCGGTAGACACATTTGGCTTGTCGATTTCGAAGCGCCATTAGACTGGCCGGCTGGAAACTACCGATTTGTCGTATCGGGTTCAGCATTGTCGCCCTCGCTAGCAGGGGAGGATTACCACCTGGCCTCGCTGGCTTTTGAGGTCAGTCCTGCGACAAACCTCGCCCTGATGGAAGAGCAGGGTAGCTTAACGCTGCACTACCCCGCGCTACCTGATACTCGCCGTGTTATCGACCCCTTTGTCCGAGAAGATCAGGCCGCGCCAATTCGCAAAATTTCGTCGATTATTGCCGTCGACAGTTTCGGCAATACCGAAGACCTAACAGATCGCTGGACGATCGATAGCCGTGCGGTGCCTCGCTCAAGCGTGGACATTGGAGCGGACATCGTGCAGGTGGCAGTGGTGGATGGCTACGGGAATAGCGGGGTCTATTTACGTGACTAAGCTCTTTGATGCTTAGCTTTCGTTCTTGCGCCGGGCAGATAATAAAAAGTTTCTTGGGGTGGTTGTACTCGGGCAAAAGACACTGAGCGTAACGTGGTAGTCCTGCTCACACAGGAATAGGGCGCTGTCTAACACACAGCGCAATTCCAGCAGCCGCCTGAATAGCATGGCAGCGAGGCCGCGCTGCTCTTGCGCAAGCTGCAGGTTTGCCGCGTTGGCCAGAGCGGTATCAGCGTTGCTCATGTCGAGTGTTGCAATGCCATTGGCGGCGCATTGTTGTTCTACAAAGTAGCTAAACCCTTTTTTGGCAGCACTGTGGGGCAGGGCGCGGTATTGGTCCAGCGCTATCCCCTGTTGCTGGGCAAGTTGTTGGCTTGCAAGCCACCAGTGGTGAAGTTGTCGTCGCGCCTGCGTTTCACCGCGCCGGGCCGTGACGGTTTGTCGAACCGCCAGGCGCAAATCTTGTGTTGTGATTGAGAGGGGCGAGTTGTTAACGGCCTTGGACAGTGGCGCGTACTGCTCAATAAACCGGTGGTAGCAGCACGGGGCGAGGGCAATCTGCGCGGTGCTCGTCGTCGCGGCAACTTTCAGCATGCGTTGGTGGAGCCCTCCGCAGGCGTGCAGTGCAATGATGGCGTTGGCGTCGGCCACAAACGACTCTGCCTGTTCGCTCAATACATCGCAGCGCACAATGCGTTGATGGGTGTTGGTGTGCCTGTGGTTGCCACTGGCAACAAGATCGCTATCAATTTCCAGGCCGATGACAGACGAGGGTGAGTGTTGCGGGTGGAATCGCAGTGCCTGGCCGAGGTAGCCTTTTCCGGAACACCACTCGATCACGTTTCCGGACAGTGATGCTAGCCCACTACAAAAAGCCTGTATTTGCTGCCACTTTCTACCACCAATGCCGCTGGGCGGCTCGATATGTGGTGGCGCGATGGGCGGCGTAAAGTAAGACAGAATGGCGAGAATGTCTTTGGCATGGGCAAAGTGTGGCGACAATCGCTCCAAGAGCATAAGGTCATCGCTCTGAAGCTGGGCAACATCCTCTGCCGAGAGTGTGCGAAGCGCGAGGAACAGCTCGTCGTAGTGCGGCGCTGGCTCGGCGGTCGCGCCGGCGCGCCACAATGCTTCGTGCTGGCTGAGTAGCTGGTCGATGTTCTGCAGTAGGTCGGCGCCTTTAGCAGCGGTGAGAACGTTGCTGGTCATGCCTACATTATACGTCGGCGCGGCGGTTAACCCTCTATTAGCGCGCGACTTTTGTTGGTGTTGCGTAGCAGATATTGTTCAAAGCACGCGCATAGCTGCAGCCAGCACTGGTGGAGCTGGGGATAGAAATAGTGGATTTTTTCCCAGTCCTTATTGCTGGCGGCAAGTTCCAGTGATGAGGCCAGCTCTCGCAGTGCGTCGCCTTGCAGCTGTCCGCTACTGCCCTTCAGTGCGCGGCTGATACGGGCAATTTCTGCGGTATCTGCTGCGGTGACTGCGCTGCGTAATGCCTGCTGTTGCGCAATGCTGTACTCGTTGAACATCAACAGCATTTTATTCAGGGTCCGCTCCTGCCCCATGACACCTTCCAGTGCTTTGTCGGCATTCCACAGCGCCTCTGCATGATTCTTTGATGCGGGGTTGGCAGGGTCGTCACTGCGCAGGGCGTGCAACCAGCTCAACAATTTGTTGTGCAGTCGATCGGGGTCAATCGGTTTACTGAGGTAGTCATCCATACCGGCGGCGCTGCATTTTTCCCGATCGCCACTGAGGGCATTGGCCGTCAACGCGATGATGGGTAACTCGCGTGCCGCTTCGCCTGCCAGACCCGCACGGATTTGGCGAGTGCACTCGTAACCATCCATTTCCGGCATCTGACAGTCCATTAAAATTGCCGAGTAGGGCGGCGATTGCTTGTCCTGCTGGTGCTTCAGCGCAGCGATGGCCTTGTTGCCGTTATCGGCAATGCTGACCTGTAAGCCCAACTCGTCTAGCAGGCAGCGCACTACCTCTTGGTTTACCGCATTGTCCTCGACCAGTAGCACGCGCCTGCCTTGTAATAGGCTGCTAGCCGGTGCCTCCTGCGTACGGTCGCTGCTATCGCTTTGTAAGTAGCTTCCCAGGGGCGCCAGTTTTAGTGCTTCGCGCAAATTACTGGTGGTGAGGGGTTTGGGATACCACGCATCGAAGCCCAGCGAGCGAAAGTGGGCGTCGGTTCCCTGACTACTGATTTTGCTCAGCAATACGAAAGGCTGGCTGCTTAGATGTTCTTCCTGGCGCAGGAATTGAACGAGCTCGGTGCCATCTAGGCCATCCATGTATCGGTCGATAATAACCAGGTCGATTTTCTCCAGCGGAATATCATGACTCTCGGCAGAGTTGAGCGCCGACTCACTGGATGTGGAGCAATAGACTTTTGCGCCCCAGCGCAGCAGCTGACGCTCCAGGCTTTTGCAGCTGTTTATATTGTCCTCTATCAACCATACATGCCTGCCCGACGCATAGGCCTCATCGAGTGATGCATCGGCGGATGCGTTCAGCATCACCTGGACATGGAAGGTACTTCCTTTGTTTTCCTTGCTGCTCACGGCAATGCTGCCATTCATGGCTTGGCAGATTTTCTGACTAATCGACAGGCCAAGCCCGGAGCCGCCGTAGCGGCGCGTGGTGCTGGCATCCGCCTGGGTGAATGCGCTAAACAAGCTGTCTAATTTTTCACTGGCAATGCCGATGCCGGTGTCGCGTACATAGCAGTCAAATATCCATTGGTTTTGATGCTCGGTGAGCGTGGCGTGAACAACGATCTCGCCACTTTCGGTAAATTTCAGTGCGTTGCCAAGTAAGTTAGTCAGGACCTGGCGCAGCCTTGCGGCGTCGCCTGAGACCATGTCTATGTTGATCTCACTAAGGTCAACAATGAGCTCCAGGCCTTTTTCCTGTGCGCGCAACGACATGCTCTCGCTGACTTCTTCGATGACTTCGCGTATCGCAAAGCTGCTGTCTTCCAGAGTCATTTTGCCGGCGTCGATGCGGGAGAAGTCCAGGACATCGTCGATGAGAGAGAGCAGCGAATGTGCGCTGCTGCGGGCAATGCTCACCCGACGCTCCTGTTCGAAGTCGAGGTCGGAGTTTGCCAGCAAATTCAGCATGCCGAGGACGCCGTTCATCGGGGTGCGAATTTCGTGGCTCATGGTTGCCAAAAACTCACTTTTCGAGCGAGCGGCTTGCTCCGCTTCATCACGCGCGCGTATCAATGCTTCGGCGGCGCGTTTGCGGTCATCAATATCTTGGAGTGAGCCGAAAATGTGTGTGCAGCGTTGTTTGTGCAGTACCGGGTGGCCCGTGAGTTGAATCCACAGTTCGCGGCCTTGCTGTGTGGTGAGCTTCACTTCCTCGCTAAATGCCTGGCCATTAACAATGGCGCGTCGGATCAAATGCTGCAGCAGATGCCACATCTCTTCCTGAGGAAACACTCTGCGAAGCGCCTCTTCAGTTGGGGTAAAGTTTGCCGGTACGCCACAAATTTCCCTTGTCACCTCAGACCACGTGAGCTGGCCGCTCTCCACCTCCAGCTCCCAGGCGCCGATCCTTGCTTGCTGGCTCATGGAGTTAAACATCTGTTGCTGCCGGTCCATTATCTGGGCGGCGTGCTTGCGCTCACTGATGTCCTCAACCATTGACCAGATTAGCGGTTTACCCTGCGAGTCGCTGAATAAAATGCTGTTGGTTTCGATAGGCAGGGGCTCGCCATTGGCGCGGATAAGCTGCTTTTCATAGGGCCCCAGGCGGCCTGTTTCTGTGAGAACAATGAAAGCCGCCTCGTCATCCAACATGTATTCCTGGGGAGTTATATCTTGGTAGCGCAACTCGGTTAGCTTTTCATGAGGGTAGCCTAAACTTTTGCACAGAGATTGATTGGCGGCGATGAATTTGCCTGTTTCGTAGTCGTTTAATGCAATGCCAATCGGCGAGAGCTCGAACAGCTGAACCAATAGTTGGTTGCTTTCATAGCGCTTGGCAAGCAGCCACGAAATAATGGTTAGGAAGCAAAAAATGATTAGTGCCAGCGACGCGACAACAACCCGGAAGGGGTCAAGCAGGTTCATTTGTAGCCAGCCGTTCTCGGGGGCAGCGGCGATTTGCCAGCGCTCATCCAGCGGTAGTCGGATATCTGTGGTTACCGCGCGGGTCTGGTCGTTAAATAGCGCGGCGTCGCCAAATACGGTTTTACCTAAGCGACCCTCGGGGCCGTATTTGCGTATGGCTACCTGTAATCGCTCGCCTGCCTCACTCAGGCCGCTGCTACGCAGCAGCTGCTCTATATCAATCACAGCTGACACCGTCATCGGCTCTCCAGCACCTTGACTCTGTCCACCGGGTAGACGGGCAATCAGCGCCATGCCGCCTTGAACCAATTCGACAGGGCCCGAGAGTACAGCGCCGCCGGTTCTGTGTACCTTCATCATGTCGGCGAGTTGGTCGGGCCGCGTTCTTAAGTCCAGCCCCAGCACCGGCTCATTGCCTTTGAGTGGGTAGACATAGGCGCCGATAACACCGCGAAATACCGCAACACTGCGAATGCGGCTTTCACCCGAAAGCAGGCTTTCGGAATATTTATCCAGATAATCGGGGTTCAGATCCGGGTGCTGGCGGACGGCTGCCACCATCGCTTTGGCTGCCTGGAGGTCACCCTTGAGGTCGCTCTCTACTTTAGCGCTGATGGAACCCATTTCCCGCAGAACGGCGTCGCGGTGATTCAACTCGCGGTTGTGGTTATTCAGCTGGTCGATATATACCGCAACAACGGCGATAAGAATGAAACTGGCAAGGCTGGCCAGTGGGTGCAGCCAACGGCGGGAGCGACTCACAGCAGGTTGGCGTGATGCGCTGTGACGACGGAGTTTTTGGAGGAACAAGTTCATGACTGCTCCCTGAGCACCGGCCAATAAGGAAGCCTCGGCTATGCGGTACCCGAACTCCCTGTCTCGTCAGTACATATAACGCCGTGGCAATAACACCTGTAATGCTAGTGTGCACTTGCACTGTCGAACATGCGTAGTTTCCACGGCCGTTACCAGTCGATGGCTTTTCCCTGCCAGTCGATATAACTGAGCTGGCCGTCGTGGGGAAGGGCGGAGCAGAGGTCCAGCAGGCGTTCGGCGACGAACTGAGGGGTGAATAACTTGCCGTCTGGGACGCGGCGCTGGAAGGGCGCTGACAGGGGGGAGTCGGTCGTGCCCGGGTGGAAGGACAGCAATTTCAGGTTCTTAGCACAGCGAGCGAATTCGATGCTGGCGGTTTTTAACAACATATTCAACGCCGCCTTGGAGGCGCGGTAACTGTACCAACCACCGAGTTGGTTATCGCCAATGCTGCCGATTCGGGCGCTGAGAACGGCTACCACGCAGGGCTGAGGGCCGCGCAGCACCGGTAGTAGCGCTCGAATGGCCAGCATGGGGGTTACGGTATTGCTGTGCAGTCGCGACAGCAGTGTGTCGGCGTTAATGTCTTCGAGGCGCTTTTCAGGTTGGCCGGCGTCGTCGTGTAGTACGCCATTGAAAATAAACACGCGAGAGATGGCGCCGGTATGCTCCGCCAAGGAGTCTGCCCACGCAGCGAGGCTGTCCGAGCTGTAGTCGCCGCAGTGCCAGTGTAGTCGCTGGTCATCGCATTTAGTGGCGCTGGGGTGGCGACTAAAGACGTGTACGTCATCCAATTCTTGGTCGGTCAGCAATTTTTGGATCAGCGCCTGCGCAATAGCGCTATTGCCGCCGACCACCAGTGCGCGTTTAGGGTTCATGGCGGCGATGTTCAATGATGGCGCAGCGCTCTGTGCAGCGTGGCTGGCCGGTAAACAGCTGGGAAAAGAAGTAGCGGTGTCGAGCGAACACGCGATAGCCAAGGTCTGCCAAGGGGCGAATAAGCGGCCAGCGCAGTGCGGCCATCCAGCGGTGTTTTCCTACCAGCTGCCAGGCGCGACAGCTCACATCCAGGCCAAGTAACAACGAACCGTTTTCATCCCAGCCGTGTAACACGCGGTTGGCCGCAACGGGGTCGATGCTGGGGTAGCGGCGACTAAAGTCCTCGCCGTTGATGTCTTCAAAGGCCAGTGCGCGGCGACCGTCCAGGGCGGCGAGTCGCGTCATTTCCGCGACACACAAGGGGCATCGGCCATCGTAAAATAGGGTTAATCGCGTCATAATTTCTTTCCACAGCAAGGTGCTCAGTGTCTGTACGGAGCGCCAGGTCAAAGCGATGCCTGACACGCTATAACGAAATGCCGGAGAAAGCCAAAATGAAAATCTGGGTTGACGCCGATGCCTGCCCGGTGGTGGTCAGAGACATCTTATTTAAAGCGGCCGAGCGCACCGGGGTCGCCTTAACCCTCGTGGCGAATCAAATGCTGAGAGTGCCGCCGGTCCCCCATATTACCGCGGTTCAGGTGAGCGCTGGCTTTGATGTTGCCGACAATGAAATTGTGCGCCGTTGTGAAGAGGGGGACCTGGTCATTACGAGTGATATTCCCCTGGCCGCCGAGGTCATCGAGAAAGGCGCGATGGCTCTCAACCCCAGGGGTGAGCGTTACACGGCTGACAATATTCGCGGTCGGCTGAACATGCGCGATTTTATGGAGACGCTGCGCTCCTCCGGCATTCAGAGCGGCGGGCAAAGCGCCTATGGCCAGCGGGAGAAACAAGCCTTCGCTAATCAGCTCGACCGGATACTCGCCCGTGCCTAAGCCCTAAGTAAAATTACGGGGAATAAATGGCGCGTTGTTATCGGCAAAATACAGCGATCGTTTAAAGGCGTTTCAATGTGAACCAATGGATGGAATTAGCGGGCGGCCTCGGCCTGTTTTTAGTCGGCATTATCCTGATGACCGACGGCCTCAAAGCACTGGCTGGCGATGCCCTTCACCGGGCACTTTCGCGCTTTACCCGCAGTCCGACTAGTGGCGCCTTCACCGGCGCAGCAACCACGGCAATTCTGCAGTCTTCCAGCGCAACAACAGTGGCGGCGGTGGGCTTTGTTGGCGCGGGCTTATTGAGCTATCCCCAGGCCCTTGGGGTGATATTTGGCGCTAACCTCGGTACCACCGTTACGGGGTGGATGGTCGCCCTGCTGGGCTTCAAGCTCGAGCTGAATACGCTGTTGTTGCCCTGTATTCTCGCTGGCGCCCTGGCGCAATTGTTTGGCCGGGGGCGCTGGCGTGCCGCCGGGCTGGCACTTGCGGGTTTTGGCCTGATCTTTGTTGGCATCGACGCGATGCAAGTGGGAATGTCCGGCTTAGAGGGGCGGATTACCCCGGACAGTTTTCCTGAGAATACTTGGCTGGGGCGTCTCCAGCTGTTGTTGCTGGGGGCGCTAATTACGCTGATTACCCAATCCTCCAGTGCGGGCGTGGCTACCGCGTTAACCGCTGTGCACAGCGGCGCTTTGGAGTTTGAACAGGCGGCCGCGATGGTAATTGGTATGGACGTTGGCACCACTGCAACGGCGCTGTTTGCCACCCTGGGCGGCTCAGCCGAAACTCGGCGCACGGGCTATTCCCATGTGGTGTACAACGTATTCACCGGGATTGCCGCCTTTCTCATGCTGCTGCCCTACGTTGCGCTTTGGCAATGGTGGGCGCCCGGGGCGATATACCAGCAGGCTGAGGTCGCCCTCGTGGCGTTTCACAGCTTGTTCAATCTGCTCGGCGTTATTTTGGTGTTACCACTGGCGGGCCAGTTTGCGCGGTTCATGCTCTGGTTGGTGCCGGAGGCACAGGAGCAGTTCACTGGGCATTTGGATAAGCAATTATTGAAAGACCCCGCGATTGCCCTGGAGGCTGTACGGCGCAGCTTGCGCTCACTGGTTGAAGCGCAGCTGCAATATTGCATTGGTTTGCTGCGCGACCAGCCATCAGCCAAGCCCGAGCGCCATCGCGAGCTTGACGATGCCATTGAGCGCTGCCAACGCTATGTAGACGATATTCACTTGCGGCCCGACACGCCGGACAGCTGGCAGCGCCTGTTGGCGTGTATGCACGTCATTGACCATATGCAGCGCCTGCACCTGCGCTTGGCAGATCGCGAAACGGCTCAGCGCTGGCAGAAAAAAGGGCCGCCACTGCACTCCGGTGTGGTTTTTGAAGACGGTTGCCGGCAGCTCGTAAAACGCTTAACAGACGAGTCTGATGACGTGGCCGGCGCTGCATCGGCGTTTGCTGAGCGCTGCGAGGACGAGACCGAATCCGCCCGCGAAGCGCTGATGGCAGAAATTGCGTCGGGCAATGAGAATACCGTTAATGGCGATTTGTATCTGGATGCGCTGCGCTGGCAGCGGCGCTCATCGCGCCACTTCGCGAAAATCTTTGTCTACTTGGATCAATTGCACAAACTCTCACCCTACGGGAGTCCCGACAGCAAGGCGGAGTAACGCATTCAGCTGCGTTTGCGCTTCGCCGCCGAGGCGCTTTTCGACGGCGGCATTCAGGTCGGCGCTCGGCTGGCCCTTATCCAGCAGGTCCGCGGCGTAAGTCAGCAGCTCGGGGACGCTTAGCGGCGCCGCCACATTCACCTCAGCCTGCGGTTCGGCGCCGCTAAGCGCCTGTAGGGCCATGCAGAAGCGCTGGAAGTCGCCGTCACCCAGGTGATATTGCAGGCGTCGCTCTAGTTCCGTCATAACCGATACCGCATCGTCTATTAACTCAACGCCCGCTTCAGTCAGGTGAAGGCGCTGGCTGCGTCCGTCAGCGGGGTCACTGTGGCGCTCGACATAGCCCAATTCATCAAGCTGACGTGCGACGCGAGAAATGGCCTGGCTGGATACGCCATTGGCCTGTGCCAGTTCGCCAACACTGCTGCCCTCGGGGGCCAGGCAGGCGAGCACCTGGCCGTGGGTCATTTGCAAATGTGGGTGGCCGCGGGCAATGGTGCCCTGCATCAGGTGGCGCTGCAGGCTTCGGTTGATCATGCCGATCAGCATTGAAAAAGGCAGTTGCTCATCAATGCCAGTCCGGTTCGGTTCAAAGCCGGGCACGGCCATCTCAATGCAAACCCGCTGAGCATAGCGGCTCAAAAATGCCATCTCAGCGCTGCCGAGCTGCGCCACATAACGCTCATTGATGTCGGCCAGCTGCTGGTTTGCTGCAGCAATAAGCTGATTGCCGCGCGGGCTAAGGGCAATCAGCTTTGCGCGCTTGTCCAGCGGATCGGCTTGGCGCGCGATATACCCGGCCTCGCTTAAAGGGCGCAGGCTTTGCAGGCAAAGTTGTTTACTCATTGCCAGTCGCTGGGCTAGCTCGGTGAGACGGTGTGGGCGTTGGCCCAGCAAGCTCATCGGCGCGGCGAAGTGCATGGCTAATCTCGTGAACCCCTGGGCGGCTAAGCCCTGCATGGTGGCTTGTTCACAGTCATTGCTGAGGGCATTGAGTTGTTTGAGCGGGTTGTTACGAAACCGCTCGAGTGCGGCTGAAGTCTGTGGCATGGCCTTGGGCGCCTGTTAATTCTGTAGCGCCAATTAATGTAACACATATTTATTAAAATATATTTAGTGTATTTACCTTTTGTGTGGGGCTGTGCTAGCGTACTCGGCAATAATAATGATAAGGAGTGCGCGATGGCGGCGGTGGAGTTCAATCCCTATTCCCATGCGGTTCATGAAGACCCCTATCCCTACTACCAGCGTTTGCGGGCCGAAGCGCCGGTTTACTACAACGCCGAGCACGGCTTTTGGCTGCTGAGCAAATGGGAAGACTGTTTTAACGCATTTCGCGATTTTAAAACCTTTAGCAGCATCAATGGCCCGGCCTTGGAGTCAGACCAAAGCGCGTCGGCGGGCTACCCCATGTTCATTAATATGGACCCGCCGGACCATACGCGTATTCGCAAGCTGTTATCGGGGCTGATGGTGCCCCAGCGTATTGCTGCTCTTGAAGACTACACGCGGCAAAAGGCCCGTTCGCTGATTGCGCCTCATCTGGCGCGCGGGGAGATGGACCTGATTCAGGACTTCAGCGCCATTCTGCCAATGGACGTGATCTCTACCATGATTCATGTGCCCGAGGCGGATCAAGTCGCGGTGCGTACCTGGGCAGATGAGCTGATCTACCGGGAAGACGGCCAGTTCGAGATCAGCGAAGCGAACGTCAACGCCTATTTTAAATTGGCCCAGTATTTTGACGACCTGTCACGGAAATTGGCTGAGCAGCCCTTCGATCCCGACGATATGTTCAGCTGCGTTTTACAGGCTGAGAAAGACGGCAAAATGACTCACGACGATGTCATTGGTTTTGGCATTTTGCTGGCGGTTGCCGGCAACGAAACCACCACCAAGTTGATCGGCAATATGGGCTACCGCTTGTGGCAGCACCCGCAGCAGCGCCAGTTGTTGATTGACGATCCCAGCCGCATCGCCGATGCGGTAGAGGAGACTCTGCGCTTCGACGGATCCACGCAAATGATTGGCCGAACGGTAACCAAAGATATCGAGATTCGCGGACAAAAGATTGCCGCTGGCGCGCGTGTGGGGCTGTGCATTATTTCCGCCAGTCGTGACGAAGAGCGCTATGAAAATGCCGATGTCTACGATGTATGTCGGGGAGCGCGCGACCACATGGCCTTCGGCGTGGGTATTCACGCCTGCCTGGGTTCGGCGTTGGCGCGCTTGGAGGTCAGGGTATGCTTCGAGGAGCTGCTAAAGGCGATTCCCGATTACGACCTGGACCTGTCGCGCAGTGACCGCACTCACAACCCCAATGTGCGCGGCTTTACTACTTTGCCAATGCGCTTTCGCCCGCGGCAGGCGGGCGAGCTATGAGCGCCGTGCAGTGCGGCTTTATTGGTCTGGGGAATATTGGCAAACCGATGTGCGCCAATATTGCCCGCAAGGCCTCGTCACAGCACCTTGCCCTATCGGTATTCGATCTCGACCCCGCGCCCCTGGCAGAAATGCAGGCGCTGGGCGCCCGCGTTGTTGAAAGCGCGGAGGAACTGGCTCGCAATTGCTCGCTGATCGCGCTTTGCGTGCGCGATGACGCGGACGTTGAGCAACTGCTCTATGGCGAGGCCGGTATTTTTGCGGTGGCTGCACCCGAAACCGTTATTGCCATTCACAGCACTGTTACCCGAGACGGTGTTGTGCGCTGGGCCGCGGATGCCGCTGAGCGAGGGCTGGCGCTGGTCGATGCCCCTATCACCGGCGGTGCGGCGGGAGCGGCGGATGCCACGCTATGCATTATGGCCGGCGGCAGTAAAGCGGCAGTATCGCGCTGTCAGGCGATGTTTGCGTGTACGAGTAAAACGGTTGTGTATGCCGGTGAGGCGGGGCAGGCAACCGTGCTGAAGCTGGCAAATAACCTGATGAACTATGCCGCTTTTTCGGCGATCTCCGAAGCGGTGCAATTGGTCAAATGCGCTGGTGCCGATCTCGATGCGCTGCATCAGGTAGGGCAGGCCAATGGCGTGATTACCGCCATGATGAAGCAGTTTATCGACGGTCGTGACGGCGTGCGCGCCGCCTGCAGTGATGAGGATATGCGAGCGGTGTTTGGCCCTTTCGCGGCGCTGGCGGAGAAAGACCTGGATCACGCCCTCAGCTTGGCGGCGCAGCTTAATGTGTCGTTGCCGCTCACTGAAAGGGTGCGCCGCGATATCGACGATGTCTTTATGGCGATATCGCGCTCGGACGTCGAATAACAATAATAGGAGGTCACCATGAGCGTTGCTGATACCCGGCAGCCAGGTCACGGCGAGAGCCGCTTGTATATCAATGGCGAGCTGCGCCCCGCTGAGGGCGGTCGTCAGTATGAGAACATCAGCCCCTTGACCGAGACGGTGCTCGGGGTTGCCGCCGATGCCAGCTTGCGCGATGCCGATGAGGCGATTGACGCCGCGCGGCGGGCCTTTGATCACAGCGACTGGTCGACGGATCACGCCGCACGCCGAGTCTGTTTGCAGCGCTTTGTCGACGGCCTAAATCGCCATCGCGATGCCCTGCGCGCAGCGGTTGCCGACGAAACCGGGGCGACCCAGTTCTTCGTTCACGGCCCGCAGTGCGACGGGCCAATTGCGATGGCGAACTGGCCTGTGGAGTATATGGCGTCCTTCCCCTGGCAGCGGGACATCGGTGAATACGAGGTGATGGGCGTTCGCAGCCGGCGCCTTGTGGTAAAGGAGGCCGCGGGCGTGGTGGCGGCTATTTCACCGTGGAATTTTCCCATTCAAATTAACCTGGCCAAGTGCCTGCCGGCCCTGGCCGCGGGCTGTACGGTGGTACTTAAGGCCGCTGCCGAAACGCCGTGGACGGCATCTCTGCTTGGCCGCATTGCCGCCGAGGCCGAGTTGCCCCCCGGTGTGTTCAATGTGCTCACCGCTAGCGATCCCGCCGAAATTGGCAATGCAATGACCCGAGATCCGCGTGTCGATGTGGTGTCGTTTACTGGCTCCACGGCGGTGGGCAGGCAGGTTATGCGCAATGCCGCGGATACGGTTAAACGGGTGTTTTTGGAGCTGGGCGGCAAGTCTGCAATGGTGCTGCTCGAGGACGCCGACCTGCCCACTGCCTTGTTTGGCTCGCTGGCTATCTGCGCGCACAGCGGTCAGGGCTGCGCGATTACCACTCGCCTGTTAGTGCCCCGCAGTCGTCTTGCCGAAGCCGAAGAACTGTTGTGCGCCTATGTAGGCGGCATGTCTTACGGCAGTGATGACACCAGTGGCGAAATGCAGGGGCCACTGATCAGCGAGCGCCAGCGTCAGCGGGTGTTGGAATATATTGAGCTGGGCAAACAGGAAGGCGCGAGGCTGATACTGGGGGGCGGTATTCCCGCGCATACACGCGCTGGCTACTTTGTTGAGCCGACCATATTCAGCGATGTGCGCAATGATATGCGTATCGCGCAAGAGGAAATATTCGGGCCGGTATTGGTGGTCATCCCCTACGACGACGAAGCCGAGGCGCTGCACTTGTGCAACGACTCCATCTACGGCTTATCGGGCTCGGTGTACTCAGCCAGCGAAGAGCGTGCCCTGGCGTTTGCGCGGAAAATCCGCAGTGGCACGGTCAATGTCAATGGTGGCAACTTCCTCGGCCCCGATGCGCCTTTTGGCGGCTATAAGCAAAGCGGGGTCGGGCGAGAAATGGGGCCGGAGGGCTTTGAGGAATACCTGCAAACCAAAACCATTGCCATCGCCGTGTAGGAGGGGGCTATGAATAATTCTCTGAACGGTCGGGTCGTTGCGGTAACGGGGGCCTCCTCGGGCTTTGGCCTGGCGATGGCGCGGGCGCTGATTGCCGCCGGTGCGAAGGTGGGTCTGATCGCGCGCCGTGAAGCCCTATTGCAGCAGCACTGTGATGAGCTGGGCGAGCGCAGCTTGGCGGTTGCTGCCGATATTACCGACAGCGCGCAAGCGCAATCGGCAATAGAAACGGTCGCTCACCATTTTGGTGGTCTGGACGCGTTGGTGAACAACGCCGGTCTGGCGCGCCCCGGCTTTGTTGAAGACTGGCAAGACGACGAGATTCATCAACAGTTGCAGCTCAATATTGCCGCGACGCTTTATTGCAGTCGCGCAGCCGCCCACCTGTTAAAGCAGTCTGCCAACCCCCGGTTGATCAATGTGAGCAGCGCGAGTGCCCAGCACCATGACGAAATGGCGGGCCTGTCGCTTTACGCGGCCAGCAAGGCCGCTGTTGAGCGGCTGAGTCGCGACCTGCGTCGTGAGTTTTCCCCGGCGGGTGTCGGCGTCAGTATTTTGCGCCCCGGTGCCGCGATGACGGATTTCGCTGCAGGTTGGACGTTTGAGCGCCTGCAGGCGGCGGTGCAGCAATGGCACCGTCAGGGGCCGTGGATGGATAGCGGTATGCAGGCGGAGCATGTCGCACAGGCACTGCTGTTCTGTTTGTCGATGCCGCGCGGGGTGTCGGTGGACTTGCTGGAAATTCGCCCTTGCACGCCAGTTGAAAAAGTCACCCTGTAAAGGAGAGAGAAATGGTTGCTATCACCTATGTTGAGCACGACGGCACCGAACACGCAGTCGATGTCGATGAACAGATGAGTTTGATGGAGGGCGCCACTTTGAACATGGTGCCTGGTGTCGAGGGGATGTGTGGTGGGATTTGCTCCTGTGCAACCTGCCACTGCTATATTCCCGAGGAATGGCAAAGCCAGATGCCGGCGCTCAGTGATGGCGAAAACAGCATGTTGGAGAATGCGATTGATCGCCGCGCCAACAGCCGTCTGGGCTGCCAGATTCCGGTGACGCCCGCGCTTGAAGGCATGCGTGTAGAGCTACCGGAAGAACAGGCCTAGGCCCTGCATTTACAATTAAAACGAGAAAATAATAATGAGTTTTCACAACAAAGTAGTGGTGGTTACGGGGGCGGGGCAAGGAATTGGCGAAGGCTATGCCAAACGCTGCGCCGCTGAGGGCATGCGGGTCGTGGTCGCTGAGCTAAATGCCGAGCAAGGCGAGCGGGTTGTGGCCGACATTCAGCAGGGCGGCGGTGAGGCGATGTTTGTGCGCACCGACGTAGGTGATGAGGCCTCGTGTATTGCCTGTGCGGAGGCAGCGAAATCTGCCTACGGCAAGATCGACTACCTCATTAACAATGCGGCGATCTTTGGCGACATGAAGATCGAAGGCTATATGAATGTTGATATGGACTATCTCGATACCTTCATGCGCGTGAATGTCCACGGCAGCCTGTTAATGGCGCGCGCCTGTGTTCCGTATATGCCGGAAGGCTCTGCGATAGTAAACCAGTCCTCCACGGCGGCGTGGATGAATATCGGTTTTTACGGCGTTGCCAAACTGGCACTCAATGGCCTGACCTGCTCGCTTGCCAATGAGCTGGGCTGGCGAAAAATTCGCATCAACGCTATCGCTCCCGGCCCCACCGAGACCCAGGGCTTGCGCAACACTGCCGGTGACTACGCCGACGAGTTGGTCAAGCAAATGCCGCTGAGTCGTCTCGGCACGCCTGATGATATGGCCGATGCGGCACTGTTTTTGTTGTCCGACAAAGCCTCTTGGATCACCGGCCACATATTGAACGTGGACGGCGGTCAGTTTATGCGGGTGTAGGAGCGCTGCTATGACAGAGTCAAAACGTGAACGCGGTATCGAAAAGTTTAAAGAGGTGTATTGCAATGCCCTGCCCGAGCCCCCCAAGGAAGGTGAAGACCGCTTTTTCGACTTCATGTTGGGCTCGCTGTTTGGCGACCTGTGGGACAACGACACCCTAAGCATTCGCGACCGCAGGCTGTTGCTGCTGGGGGCAATAGCGGCCCAGGGAGAGGACATGACCTTCACCATTCAGGCGCAGTCGGCGTTTACACGCGGGGAGCTGGACGAGGCCCAATTGGAGGAGGCCGTACTGTTTCTAACCCAGTATATTGGCTACCCAAGAGCCTCTAAAATGCGCATGGCACTGATGGGGCTAATGGCCAAAATAAAGAAACAGGAGGGCGAGTAGCGTGGCAGACACGTCGCTAAGTGAACAGAATCGTCAGCGGGCCATCCGCTTTATTGAGTGTTTGTCGGCGGGCGACACCGATGGTTTTTTAGCCTTTTATCACCCTGATGCGACCCTGTGGACCTCGGGCCGAACGTTGATTTCCGGCCGTTATAATCTGAAAGAAATCTCGACGTCCGCTGTGGGCGTACTGGATGCCTTCCCGAATGGCCTTAAATTCACGATCACCGCGACCACTGCCGAGGGTGAGCGCGTTGCGGTGGAGGCAGAGAGTCGCGGCGACCACAGCTCTGGTCAGCATTATCACAACCGTTACCACTTTCTCTTTCGTTTCAAAGACGGGCGCATTATCGAGCTGAAGGAATATATGGACACCGAGTTGGTGAGTGACATTCTGTGCGGTGGTCAGCGCCCGGCGGCGAATGGCTAAAGCACGGCTCTGCTGTTTGCCGACTTTGTTCGCGCAGAGGATTTAAGTCCGGCGAAAGCTGTGACACAGTTAGCGCTATCGATACCACGATGAGGCGTAAGCGTAATGGCCATATTGGCGCTGTATGTTTTTTTGGCGTTGGGCGTGTCTTTTCTCTGCTCACTGCTCGAAGCTGTGTTGTTAAGTGTTAACTCCTCCTATATTGCGGCGGGCTTGGCCAGTGGTCAGCGCACCGCGACCTGGTGGCAGCGCTGCAAAGAAGATATCGACAAACCTCTGGCGGCCATTCTCAGTTTGAATACCATCGCCCACACCGTGGGCGCGGCGGGGGCGGGCGCGCAGGCCACGGCACTGTTTGGCGAAGTGTATTTCGGGGTGATCTCCGCGGTACTCACCCTGTTGATTCTGGTCTTTTCCGAGATTATTCCCAAAACGCTGGGCGCGCGTTACTGGCGTCAGCTGGCACCCGCCTGCGCGCTTATTTTGAAATGGGTGCAGCGCTTGATGTCGCCGCTGGTCTGGCTTACTCAGTGGATAACCATCTTTTTCAGTCAGAAAGAAGAAGCTGCATCCGTTAGTCGTGCCGAGTTTGCCGCCCTTGCCGAGCTGGGTGTTGAGGAAGGAGTGTTCTCGCCGCGCGAAGCGCGCGCCGTGCGCAGCTTGCTGCATTTCAGTCGCCTAAAAGTGCGCGACGTGATGAGCCCGCGGCCGGTAATTTTTAGTTTGGATGGTGACAAAACCGCCGAGCAGGTTCTGGCTGAAAACCCCAGCCTGCCGTTCTCCCGTATTCCGATTTATCGCGACCAGGCCGATAACGTATACGCCTTCGTGCGCAAAGACGAAATTCTACGCGCTGCGATCGAGGCGCCGGGCACAGTGCTGCACACCCTTCAGCGCCCACTGTTAATTGTGCCCGACAACTTGCCGCTGCGCGGCATGATTCAAAAGATGCTGGTACCCGGTAAACAAATGGCATTGGCCGTGGGCGAGTACGGCGAGTTGCACGGCTTGGTAACAACCGAGGATTTGGTGGAAACCTTGCTGGGCTTTGAAATTACCGACGAAACCGATGAAGTGGTCGATATGCAGGTATTTGCGCGTCAGCGCTGGGAGCAGCGCGCGCGGCAGATGGGCTTCCTACACGATGAGTTGGCCCATGGCGATAGCGACAAATCGCCGCAGTAGTGGAGTCGCCTCTGCGCGTTTTGGTATAACATCAGCCGTTTATTTTTTAGGATACAAGCGCCCAATGAAGAAATGGATAGTAGGGCTGTGCGTCGGCACGGTTATGTCGGGAAGTTCGCTATTGCAGGCAAATGAAAGCCCTGACCTGATTGCCGTGATGGGCGATATGCAGCGCTTTGCGCACAAACTGCAGCTGTCGCTGGATGCGAGCAACCTGACGCTGGCAGATTTTTATGCCCACGAGCTGGAAGCGGCGGTGAAGCAGGCCAGTGACATTGAAAGCTATGGCGACTATCCGGTAGGGCGCTTGTCGGCCAGTACGCTTAAACCGCTGGTGTTAAAGCTGGAAACGGCAATCGATAGCGGCGATGTCAGCCGAGCCAGCACGGCGTTTGATAAGTTGATTGATGGCTGCAATAGCTGTCACGAACTCACCGAGCACGGATACATCCATGTGCAGCGCAGCAGCGCGAATCCGTATATGCAGTCCTTTGCACCACGTTAGCGGCGGCGGGAATGCGCTGGTCATTCCCGCAGCACGGCTTAGCGGTCAGGCAGGGTGATGTTTAGCTCAAGTACCGAGCAGTTGCCGGCATTGTCCAAGGCCACTTCGACCTGATCCTGGTTCACATCAACATACTTGCGTATCACTTCCAGCAGCTCTTGCTGAAGTTTTGGCAAATAGTCGGGCTGGTTCCGTTGATTGCGTTCGTGAGCAACAATGATTTGCAGCCGCTCTTTGGCGACGGCGGCGGTATCTTTTTTGTTGTTGCGGAAAAAGTCCAGGATGCTCATGCAGTCCTCCCGAACAGGCGCTTGAACAGGCCTTTTTGTTCCGCGTGAATAAAACGTTGCTCCACCTCTTCGCCGAGTAAGCGTGCCACGGCGTCGCTATAGGCTTGCCCCGCCGTGCTCTGGTCGTCGTGAATAACCGGAATACCCTGGTTTGACGCCTTCAATACGGTTTCTGACTCGGGGATAACACCCAGCAGTTTGGTTGCCAGAATTTCTTCGACATCTTCCACCGCCAGCATTTCGCCCTTGGCCACGCGCTCCGGGTTGTAGCGGGTGAGTAGCAGGTATTCTTCCACGCGCTCGCCGTTTTCAGCGCGGCGGGATTTGCTCTGCAGAATACCGAGAATGCGGTCGGAGTCTCGCACTGAGCTTACCTCGGGGTTGGCAACCACGATCGCGGTGTCGGCGAAGTACAGCGCCATAAAGGCACCGTGCTCAATGCCCGCGGGTGAGTCGCAAATAATGTATTCAAAACCGTCGTCGGCGAGCTCTTTAAGTACGCGCTCTACACCGTCCATGCTCAGCGCATCTTTGTCGCGGGTTTGCGAGGCGGGGAGAATATACAAATTGTCGACGCGCTTATCTTTAATCAGTGCCTGGCGCAGCGTTGCGTCACCGTTGATCACATTGACAAAGTCATAGACAACGCGGCGCTCGCAGTTCATCACAATGTCGAGGTTGCGCAAACCAATATCAAAATCGATAACGGCAGTTTTGTGGCCGCGTAGCGCCAAGCCACTGCTGATTGCGGCACTGCTGGTGGTTTTACCCACGCCGCCCTTCCCGGAGGTCACGACAATAATTTTGGCCAAAGCAAGGCTCCCTTATATGTTGGCAGGGCGGGTTGCGCCCTTCTTTCAATTAACTGAGTGGTTGAATCTCTAATGTTTGCTCGTCGAGGCGAATCTTTGCGGCGGACTTCCAATGCTGGCCGCGAAAATCTTCATCCAGCTTAAAGGTTCCGGCGATAGATACCAGTTCGGCCTCCAAACTCTGACAAAATATTCGTGCAGAAGTGTCGCCGCGTACACCTGCCAGAGCGCGTCCGCGGAGTGCGCCGTAAACATGAATATTGCCATCGGCGAGTACTTCCGCGCCGGCTGATACCGACGACAGCACAATTAAGTCGCCGCCGGCGGCGTAAACCTGTTGGCCGGAGCGAATCGGCGTGTCGATCACTTTGCTGGGCCGCGCGGTGGGCGCCTCGCTGGTTGGCGCAGCGGTCTCTGGCTCTGCTTTGGCCGCCGGGGTCTCGGAAGTCTCGGAAGTCTCGGAGGTATCGGCAGTTTCGCGAGCGGGGCGACCAGCGGGCATGATGGCCAGGCCGCAAACGCGCGCCTGTTCCTGTATTGCGTCATCCGGGCTGCGCAGGGCGACGGGAATCAAGCCATGCTCGCGGCACAGCGCGGTCATTTCCTGCACGGGCGGCGGCAGTGTGCCCTGGTAGGGCTCTAGGTTGAGCACGACCGGGGTGTGCTGGAAAAAGGCCGGCGCTTCAGCGGCTTTGGCGCGCAACTGCTGCTCAAAGCAGCTGTGCTCATAGTCGCTGATATCGAGTTGCGTCAGCGGGAACAAGCCCGCTTTCAAGCGAAATTGCGGCGCGCTGCCGAAGGGGAGTTCTGCGTTTTGAGGTTTTGAATCCATGCGCTCAAGTGTACCGGAGTTTGCAATGAAAATGGCGGCTTCTTATAGCTTGATGTGGTGTTGGCCGCAAGTTGAAAACCCGCTTCCAGTGAGCGCACTGGCGAGGTCATTACTGGTGCACTACGCGCTGAATGCATCCCGCAGCGCCCTATAAAAGGGCGTTAGATGCGCGATTGATCGAAAAAACACCGACTTTCACTGCAATACTAATTTTTGAAAAGCTGGCATTAAAGCTGCAGTGACCTTGTTATTCGCCGCTGCGATAGTGAGTTATGCAGCGGCTACTTTTGCAGCGTAAGCCAGGAGGGCACCGATGCAAGTCATCCTTTAAAGCAGTAAGGAGTGGTGTCATGGTTTATTCGTCGTCTTTTGATTCGCCTCGCAAGTGGATCGTAGGTAGTGCACTGATGTTACTGACCGCCTGTGGCGGATCGGGAAGCTCATCGGGCGCAGGGGGAGAGGGAGGCGTAGTCGATGATCCCACCCCACCTGTGGTTGAAACACCGGTTTTCTCTGAAAGCCGCTTTGATGGCGCCGCGCCAGATGCTGACACGCAGGGCCCCTACCAGATTGCCGGCCCCATCGATTACCAATATGCCGCGGTGATGGCCACCCGCAATATTGATGATAGCGACGGCAGCAGCGTCGACCAGTTTGCCGACCCGGTGGATATTCTCGGTGTGATTCACTACCCGGTGGTAGACAGCGCCAGTGACATACCCGAAGACGGCTTTCCGCTGATTCTGTTCCAGCACGGCCGCCACTCAACGTGTTCGACTACTGGCGATGCCAGTGGCGACGAATCCTCGGGCACGGACTGCGAAGCAAACGGTTTAGTGCCTATCCGCTCGGATAAAGGCTATGACTATATCGCCGACACCATGGCCTCCCACGGCTATGTAGTACTGTCGGTGGATGTGAATGACATCAACGCCCAGGACTCCGGTTCCAACGACCAGGGCATCACCGCCCGAGCGGAAGTGATATTGCACCACTTGGATATTTTCCGCGATATCGCCACCCAGCCCGACTCGGCCTACCACCAGGATGAGGCCGGTAATGACTTTAGCGTTTTGCTCGACAGCATTGACCTCAGCCGCATCGGCCTGATGGGGCACTCCCGGGGCGGTAATGGGGTTGCCAAAACCATCACCTACAACCAAGACCCGCAATTTCGCCGCACTAGCGATTTTGACCAGCCCCACGACATAAAGGCGGTGTTCTCCTTGGCACCTACTGATTTTGACTCCGAACTGCCGCTCAATACCGCCTGGGCCACTCTGTCACCCTACTGTGACGGCGACGTGTCGACCCTGCACGGGGTATATATGTATGACAATGTTCGCTACAACGCCGACGATGTGTCGCAGCCGCAGTTCATGCTTACCGCGATGGGCGCCAACCACAATTACTACAACGACTTTTGGTTTAACGATGACGCCACCCTGAATGGCTTTGACCCCTATTGCACGGAAGCCTCGCCGGTAAGCGGCCGCTTTAGCCGCAGTGACCAACGCCGCCATGGCGAGTTTTTGATCAGCAGCTTCCTGCGCCTTTTCGCTGGCGGTGAAGAGCAATTCGCCGGGTATTGGAGCGCTTTGGATAGCGCGCCCGCCAGTGCCTGTCCAGAGGGGGTTGATACCTGTGACGAGCGACTGCATTTGTCCTTTCATCAGTCGTCAGAAAACCTGATCGTCGTCGACAAAACGCTCAGCGAGGATTCGTTACTGATGAACGAATTTGGCGCCAATACATTTGACGGCTTCACCTTTACCGGCTGGTGCGCGCCAAATGGCGGTAGCCTGGAAGACTTACTGGGCATGAATGAAGACCGTTGTCCGTCGCCCTCAACCATCTCTAAAGCGCCGCAGGTGTTTGCCAACTATCTGGGAACGGGCGCCACTATTGAATTTGCCCTGCCCGCTGAGGGGCTGGACGCCAGTGCGGCAGACTTTCTGACGCTGCGTATGGGAGTGAGTGTTACACCGGAAAATGCCACTGGCCAGGACCTGCATCTCACGCTCAGTGATGTGTCTGGCAACGCCGTGACCCTGCTCGCCAGCGACTACAGCGACGCGCTGTATTTTCCGCCGGGGCTGACGGTATCGGCGCGCGATACCGGAGCCAAGACGGTCATTAATATGCTGCCGTTCCGGCTGGATGCCAAAGTGATTCACGATGCCGGTGTCGACCTCAGTGCGCTGTCGTCAATTAAATTAGCCTTTGACCAAAAGCCCGCGGGCACCTTTCAGTTGACCGATGTGCTGTTTCAGACAGTCCCCTACCGCTAACACTTTTAGCGCGTGACCACTCTCCCGGGTGGTCGTTTCACAGCTTGCGCCCGCCCTCGGGCGCTTTTTTGTTTCTGGCCGATAAATCCGGGCTTTTCTTGTTTTTCGTATCACTGACGAAAGAGGAGAAGATTTATGGCGACAACAGGCATTGCGCAACGCAGCTATCTGCTGGCAGGTGCGCTGGGTGCGATACCGTTTATTGCAGCGCTGTGGGCGGTGTATGTCGGCGGCAGTTGGGCTGGCCTGACCGGCCAGGTGGCGTTGCACAGTTATGGCGTGGCCATCACCGCTTTTATGGCGGGAACGCTTTGGGGAGGGACCTTTTCGGCGCCGCGCTTTAACGATGCCTTGCTGGGAATGGCGGCGGCGATCGCGGTGGCATTTACGGTGTGGATGCCAATGGCGCAAGCCTACCTTACGCTGGCCATCCTGCTCGGTATTCTCTGGTGTTATGACTTGTTTCGCTATTACCGCTATGGCTTACCCAGCTGGTATATCAGTTTGCGCTGCTGCCTTAGCAGCGTTGCGATCGCCTGCTTGCTCGCCGGGCTGTTCATTGTGCGCCTGGCTTAATTGCGCAGGCGCCTGCGAACTTGAGCAAAGCGGTAGGCGCCCCAAATGCCGATGGCGGCGCCGGCGGCGACTAAGCCCCATGCCAAACTGACCAGCAGCGCTTGTTGAGCGTAGAAATGCAGGATGGCCGCACCAGCAGCGGCGAAGGCGAGGGCGCTGCGCAAATAGGCAAGCAGCGTGCGTTCATTGGCGAGAAGGGTGCGTTCTAAGGCGAGCTGGTCGCGTACTTGGCTATCTTCCATGTGGCGCTCCTGTGTAAAGGTGCAAACACTATAGCGTGTCGATATTCTCCAGGCACCAGTCGGCGCGTTGCAACACGGCTTGTTGCTTGTCATCAGCCATCTTATCCCAGCTTTTGTAAACCATGCCGACCCTCGGGTTACGCGCAAAATTCTCGCGGTGGCGCAGCATAAAATGCCAGTACAGGCTATTTAAAGGGCAGCTTCGCTCGCCGGTCTTTTCTTTCACCTTGTAGTGGCAGTCGCCGCAGTAGTCGCTCATTTTGTTCATATAGTTACCGCTCGCGGCGTAGGCTTTACTGGCCACCAAGCCGCCATCGGCGTACTGGCTCATGCCGCGAGTATTGGGCATTTCCACCCACTCCAGGGCATCGATATAAATGCCCAGATACCAGCTGTCGACCGCATCGGGGTGAATGCCCGCCAGCAGCGCAAAGTTCCCGGTGACCATTAGGCGTTGGATATGATGGGCGTAGGCGTGCGTCAGCGACTGGTCTATTGCCTGCTTCAGGCAGTGCATGTGTGTCTCGCCGTTCCAATACCAACGCGGCAGCGGTCGCTGGGCATTCAGGGCATTGCGCTCGCCGTAGTCGGGCATATTTGCCCAATAAACGCCGCGCACAAATTCTCGCCAGCCTAAAATTTGGCGGATAAAACCCTCGATTTGCGCAATGTCTATCGCGCCATCGCTTCGCTCAAAGGCATTCAGAGATGCATCAATCACCTGCTTTGGCGACAACAGCTTGCTGTTCATCGCAAAGGCGAGGCGCGAGTGGTAAAGGCTCCACCCGTGCTCGCTACGTGCAGTCATGGCGTCTTGAAAGCGGCCGAAGTTCGGTAGCAGCTGCTCACAAAAATACGTGAGCAGTTGCAGGGCCTGCTGGCGGGTAATCGGCCAGGGAAGCTCGTCGCCGCCCTGGCCGATGCTGGCGATGTTGTGGCGGGCAATGCGCTCGCGAATCGGCCCAACGGGGTTGGCAAAACACAGCGCCTCGGGGATGCCGTCAAGGTCCTCAGCACTAAGCTTGTTGCGGTTATCTGCATCGTAATTCCACCGCCCGCCACGGGGCTCATCGCCGTTTTCCCCGTCCATTAACACGTGAAAGCGTTTGCGCATTTTGCGATAGAAAAATTCCATTTTCTGGGCTTTGCCTGCCGTAAAATACTGCCCCAGTTCCGCAAAGGGCAGCATGAAGTGCTCGCTGTCTACGCAGTGATGCTGCACGCCATTTGCTAGTGTCAGCGCTTGTAACTGCTGGTGCACCCGGTACTCGTCAGGTTGCTGATACTCCAGCTGTGAAACCGCGTAGTGGCGGCATAAGCGTTGCAGCAGGGCGTTGAGGTCGGCATCTTCTGCAGTGTCATCCAGGTTCAGGTGCAGGACATGGTGGCCCGCTTTTTTTAGCGCATTGGCAAACTGCTCCATGGCGGCGAAAAAGCCGCACAGTTTCTGAATGTGGTGTCGGCAGTAGCTGGCTTCCTGATGCAGCTCGGCAATAACGTAAAGGGTTTGATCGTCGTGCTCTCGGTACCAGCTGTGGCTGGCGTTCAGTTGGTCACCGAGAACCAATCGCAGGCGTTGATACTGGCGCATTATCCGGCTCGCTTCTTCGGGGTGGTGTTGAGTTTGGGGCGCACATGCGTGGCCAAGATACGCTGGGCTTCTTGCTTAACATCGGGACGGGCGCGCCACTGCCAGAACACGCTTCGTGCTGTTTTCCCGCTGACGCTTATATCGACGATGGGTAGCGGGTAATCCTTGCCCGGTGTGAAGTGATACATGGCCGCCTCCAGTGGTGGAATATGCCACGGTTGATGGATGACGGGGCTGGGCAGGTTTGCCAGCTCTGGCAACCACTGGCGAATAAAGGTTCCCTCGGGGTCGTGCTCCTGGGATTGTTTAACAGGGTTGTAGATACGCAGCGTATTGATCCCGGTAACGCCGGCTTGCATTTGCATTTGTGGGTAGTGAATGCCGGGCTCGAAATCCAGAAATAGTGATGCCAGGTGCCGGCTACCCCGCGTCCAATTGATCCGTAGGTGATGGCAGAGAAAGCTCACTAACATGGCGCGCATCCGAAAGTTGATGTAACCGGTGGCCTGCAGGCAGCGCATGCAGGCATCCACTAAAGGATAGCCGGTTTTACCCGATTGCCAGGCGATCAGGTCGCGATCCGCGTCTTCCCCCTCCCGCCATGGAAACGCCTCGTAGGCGCGATTGAGTGGCCGCGTCTCCATTTCACATTCACTTTCAAATTTCTGCATAAAGTGGCAGTGCCAGTGAAGCCGCGAGGAAAAGGCGACATGGCTGCGAGACCAACCCGGCGTACGCCAGCGCGCGAGTAAATATTGATAGACCTCGCGCAGGCTAATGCAGCCCCACGCCAAGTATGGCGACAGGCGGGAACAGGCAGCGCGACTCAGCTCAGGGCTGGACAGTGACCGGTAGTAGTCCTTGCCACGTTGCTCAAAGAAGCTGTGCAGGGTTTGCCAGGCGGCATCAGCGCCGCCCGGCTGAAAGGCGGCGTTTGGGCTTGTCCAGCTTGCCGGTGGCTGCATGTCGAAGCCGTTTAGCTGCAGTGGTTCTGCAAATGTGGCGCTATTCAGTAACGGCGCGGCCGGTGAGGCGCGCATGACTTTCTGCCATCGACTGTCCCAACCGCGCCGATGCGTTGCGCCGCGTTGAACGGCGCCGCTAGGGCTTTGCTGCCAGTGTATGTTTGATGCGGTGAAGAACGCGGCAAGCCGACGGTCGCGAGCAAACGTGGAGGCCAGCCCGATTTCCTGGTGGCTGAAAACGGTGTCGATGGTAAGGCGCTGCTGCAGAGCGGAAAAAATCGCCAGTGGCTCGCCGTGCAATACCTGAACGTGCCCGCCAAAGGGTTTCAGCGCAGTTTGCATGGCTTCCAGCGACTGCCACACAAAGCGCCAATGACGTTCATCGTAGTGCGGGTCGGCCAGTAATTCCGGTTCGAAAATGTAAAGAAGTAATACCGGCCCGCCCGCCGCGCAGGCGTTGGCAAGGGGGGCGTGGTCGCTGAGGCGAAGGTCGCGCTTTAACCACACCAGTTGAATGGCGCGGCTCATTGCCCCTCTCTCAGGATGGGCCAGTCAACGATATCGATATGGTCGAGCTCGACGGCGGTGGCGTCCTCGCCGAGCCAGTGACGGCGGAATTCACCATCGGGGTCGAACTGTTCGGTTTGCTTATTCAGGTCAAAGTGTCGGTGTCCGCGCGGGTCAGCGCCAACACCTGCCAGATACTGCCAATTCCCCCAATTGCTGGCGACGTCATAATCGATGAGCTGGCGCTGAAAATAAGCCGCGCCGTAGCGCCAGTCCAGCCCCATCTCATGGACGAAGCAACTCGCGACGATCTGCCGCCCTCGGTTACTCATATAGCCGCTGGCATTTAGCTCGCGCATACACGCATTAACGATGGGGTAGGGCGTTGTGCCCTCGCACCACTGGCGAAAACGCTGGGGATAAAAGCTGGTTAACGGTTTTTGGTGCTTAATGCCCGAAAATGAAAACAGATCTGCGCCGTGGCGCAGGGCATAGAACTGGAAGTACTCCCGCCAAAGTAACTCAACGTAAATCCACTCGGTGGAACCATTGCGCTGCACGCTTTGCTCGAAGTCGATCAGCGTATCGAGCAGTCGCCTGGGCGACAGGCAGCCGTTTGCCAGCCAGGCAGAAAACTTGGTCGAGGTCTCCCACCCCCACAGTGCATTGCGTGTTGCTTTGTACTGGGTGGGCAGCGTTGTTGAAAAATAATTTTTCAAGTGAGCGATGGCAGCGGTTTCACCACCAATAAACCGTTGCTCGCCAGCGGCGCTGTAACCTGCGTGGCTCTCGGTGCGCCAACCGGCAGGTGGCGGCGGAAGCGAAGCGGGCGCGGCGAGTGCAGGGCTGGGAAGCTGGTCGCCGAGTTTGCGGCGAAATTTTGAAAAGCTTTCGGGCAGGCCGCCCAGGGAAAACGGCAGCTCGTCGACTTCAAACAAACAGTGATTATTGGCCTCGATGAAACGGCAGTCGGGGAGCTGTTGTTGCAAGGCTTGCCACTGTCGGCGCTCATCCAGCCCGATGGCCTGAGCCTGCGCGATGACTGCAACGTCGTAGCGCTCGACCAGCGCCGGGATCGTGCGCCCTGCCGACGCCTCGACAATGGTAAGTCGCTGGCCCATCGAGGCCAATTGCGCCTGTAGGTCGCGCAGACTTTCCTGGATAAATTTCAGACGGTGGCTACCCAGAGCCGGGGTCTGACAGAACCGAGGCCGGAATAACTCCGGATCCAGGCAATATACGAGCAACAACTCGTCTACTTGACTGGCAATGCGCCGCAGCGCTGCATTGTCGTGCAGACGAAGGTTATTGCTGAATAAAAATAGTCCTCGGCGCATGCCTAACCCCAGTAGTGATCTCTAGAACTTATAGGGTGTCGGGAGGGCTTTGGATTTGCGAGAAGGTGGCGGGAAAACAAGGCCCCCACCCCGGGGGAGTGGGGCGAGAGCCTAAAAGGGAGCCGGCTTACTTCGCCGCGAGGCGGCGCAGGATATAAAGTGCCAGCAGCGTGCTGAGCGCACCGGAGAGCAGGTAGCCGGACACGGCGGTCAAACCGAAGTGCACAGACAGCCCCAGGGCGATCAGCGGGGCAAAGGCTGCGCCGAACAACCAGGCGAAGTCAGAAGTCAGTGCCGCACCGGCATAGCGGAAGCGCGGGGCAAAGTTGTCGGTAACGGTTCCCGACGATTGGCCGTATGACAAACCGAGCAGCGCAAAGCCGATCAGGATAAAGGCGTTTTGCGCACCCGCCGAGCCGCCAAGTAGTGCGGGGGCAAAAGCGGCGAAGGCAGCGATCAGCACCGCCATCAAGGCAACAAGCGCCCGCTTACCGAGGCGGCTGGCAATCAGGCCCGAGGCGAGGGTTGCGACAACGCCGATCACACCACCGAAGATTTGCACGGTCAGCACATTGGTGATGACCTGAGAGTTCTGCAGCGAGATCCACGACAGCGGGAAAATCGTCACAATGTGGAACAGAGCATAGCTGGCCAGTGCGGCGAAGGCGCCGAGGAAGATCGTTGGGCCTTCTTCATCGAGCATTTTCTTGGTGCTGACCGGCTCCAGTTCTTTCTCTTCCATCGCCAGTGTGTACTCTTCGGTGAGCACCAGGCGCAGCCGTGCGAACAGGGCGACAACGTTAATTGCGAAGGCGACAAAGAAGGGGTAGCGCCACGCCCAGTTTTGGAAATCTTCCTGGCTTACGCTGAGTGTTAGGTACAAGAACAATGCATTGGCAAGCAGGAAGCCGATAGGCGCACCCAGCTGACCGAACATGGTATACCAGTTGCGCTTAGCCGGGGGCGCATTCAATGCGAGCAGCGATGGTAGGCCGTCCCATGAGCCGCCCAACGCAAAACCCTGCAAGATTCGGAACACGGCAAGCAGGAAGATGGCACTGCCACCCAGACTGGCGTAGCTTGGCAAAAAGGCGATGCCCGCCGTCGCGGTTCCCAACAGGAAGAGCGATACGGTTAGCTTAACGCTTCGGCCCCAGCGGCGCTGAATGGCCATGAATAGTGCGGTGCCGAAGGGGCGAGCAACGAAGGCCATAGCGAAAATGGCAAAGCCATAGAGCATGCCATTTAGCGAGTCAGTAAAAGGAAAGAAGACATGCGGGAAGACCAGCACGCAGGCGATACCGAACACGAAGAAGTCAAAATGCTCGGAAGCTCTGCCAATAATGACGCCCACTGCTATCTCGCTGGGGGCGACTGGAGAGTGTCCCGCTGGGGTTTTCATGTCCTCAGCTGTTGAGGTATTTGCTGTTAAATTTGCCATAGTCAGAAGGTGTTTTCCGCCCGTAGTACTCTGAGTGACACGAAGCCTAACGGCTTTGTTTGAAAGCGAACATAGGACAAATTGTCCAATTCTCACTCCCTATTCGTTCACGTACAGTCCACAACCCAATGCAATAACTGGACAAGCGTGTAGCGATGACAGTGTTCAAAACCCTTATCAAATCATTAGCTGCGACGGCGGGCGTCGCAACGATCAGTGGCTGCGACTGGGTTGTTATGTCGCCCTCGGGCGATATCGCCGCTCAGCAGGCTGACCTGATTATTTGGGCAACGGTACTTATGTTAATTATCGTTGTGCCCGTCATTGCGCTGACACTGCTATTTGCTTGGCGCTATCGCGCGTCGAACAAAAAAGCAACATATCAGCCCGACTGGGATCACTCAACGCATTTGGAGTTAGTGATCTGGGCGGCGCCGCTGGCAATCATTATTGCCCTGGGCGCGATGACCTGGGTGAGTACTCACCAACTCGACCCTTACCGCCCGCTCGATCGCGTGGATGAAGGCAAGCCGGTTCCGGCCGGTGTCGAGCCGCTGATCGTGGAAGTGGTCGCGATGGACTGGAAGTGGTTGTTCTTCTACCCCGAGTACGATGTGGCGGCGGTTAACGAGCTGGCGGCACCGCTGGATCGTCCGATCAAATTTAAGATTACCGCAACAACGATGATGAACTCGTTTTTCATCCCGGCCCTGGCGGGCCAGATCTACGCCATGGGTGGCATGGAAACACAGTTGCACGCCGTCATTAATGAGGAAGGCGTCTACGACGGTTTCTCTGCTAACTACTCCGGTGCCGGCTTTAACGGTATGCGCTTTAAATTCCACGGCAAGACCGATGAAGGCTTTGCTCAGTGGCTGGACACCGTTAAAAGCCAGGGCACCGAGTTGAGCCGTACCGCGTACAAAGAGCTGGAGAAACCCAGTCAGTATGACCCGGTTCGCTACTTCAGCACGGTGATGCCCGGCCTCTACGACGCCATTCTTAACCGCTGCGTTGATCCCGGCACACTGTGCATGAAGGACATGATGGGCGGCCACAGTGGTCATCAGGATCACAGTCAACACGAGGCAGATCACCATGCACATTGATGCCTCACATTTTGAGCGGGTTGCAGTGCAGCCCTTCCATTCACCCGAACAGCGCCTGGGGCGCCGGTAAATCCCATGTCTGACACGTTCGACCTAGGTAAAATGATTTTTGGCCGACTCAGTCTGGAGGCCATTCCTTACCACGACCCAATTATTGTGGCGACTTTCGCCATGGTAGCGATTGGTGGTGTTGCCCTGCTGGTTGCGGTTACTCGCGCCAAACTGTGGGGCTACTTGTGGACCGAATGGTTTACCAGTATCGATCATAAACGCATCGGTGTGATGTATATGATTCTGGGTATTGTGATGATGCTGCGCGGCTTTGCCGACGCGATCATGATGCGTATCCAGCAGGCCATCGCGTTTGGTGATTCCATGGGCTATTTGCCGCCGGATCACTACGACCAGATCTTCACCGCCCACGGCGTGATTATGATCTTCTTCGTGGCCATGCCCTTTGTGGTCGGCATTATGAACTACATCGTGCCGCTGCAAATCGGTGCCCGCGATGTCGCCTTCCCCTTCCTAAACAACTTCAGCTTCTGGATGACGGCCTCGGGCGCGATTCTGGTTATGATGTCACTGTTCGTGGGTGAGTTCGCGAAATCGGGCTGGCTGGCCTACCCGCCATTGACCGGGATACTGCAAAGCCCGGGCGTGGGGGTGGACTACTATATTTGGGCCCTGCAGATTGCCGGGGTCGGTACACTGCTGTCGGGCGTCAACTTCGTGGTTACTATCGTGAAGATGCGGGCACCGGGCATGTCGATGATGAAGATGCCGGTATTCACCTGGACAGCGCTGTGTACTAACGTCCTGATTGTGGCGGCTTTCCCCGTGCTGACTGCGGTGCTGGCGATGCTGTCTATGGATCGCTACCTCGACACTAACTTCTTCACCAACGACCTTGGCGGTAACGCCATGATGTACGTGAACCTGATCTGGATTTGGGGTCACCCCGAAGTCTATATCCTGATCCTGCCACTGTTTGGTGTGTTCTCAGAAATTGTGGCGACCTACAGCGGCAAGCGTCTGTTCGGTTACTCGTCGATGGTCTACGCGACAGTGGTCATTACCATTCTGTCCTACCTTGTATGGCTGCACCACTTCTTCACCATGGGAAGCGGGGCAACGGTGAATAGCTTCTTCGGCATCACCACCATGATCATCTCGATCCCGACCGGGGCCAAGGTGTTCAACTGGCTGTTTACCATGTACCGCGGTCGTATCAAGTTTGACGTGCCCATGCTGTGGACGGTCGGCTTTATGGTGACCTTTGTTATCGGCGGTATGACGGGCGTACTGTTGGCTGTGCCTTCCGCTGACTTTGTGCTGCACAACAGCCTGTTCCTGATTGCTCACTTCCACAATGTGATTATCGGTGGTGTGGTCTTCGGTGTGTTTGCGGCTATCGCCTACTGGTACCCGAAAGTAACGGGATACAAGCTGGATCCCTTCTGGGGCAAGATGACCTTCTGGTTCTGGATTATCGGTTTCTATCTGGCCTTTATGCCGCTGTACGTATTGGGCCTGATGGGCGTGACGCGTCGCATGAGCCACTTCGACGACCCGTCGCTGCAGATCTGGTTCCAGATCGCGCTGGTCGGCGCCGTGTTAGTCGGTATCGGTATTATCTGCTTCCTGCTGCAGTTCTATTTCAGCTACCGCAAGCGCGACCAACTGCGCGACGAAACCGGTGACCCCTGGGATGGCCGTACTCTGGAGTGGTCGACTACGTCGCCCCCGCCGCAGTACAACTTTGCCTTTACCCCGCGCGTGCATGACAACGACGCCTGGTGGCAAATGAAAGCCAACGGTGTGAAGCGCCCTCAAGACGGCTTCTTACCGATCCACATGCCGAAAAATACAGCGGCGGGAATGGTGATTGCCGGTATCAGCACGGTGCTGGGCTTTACCCTGATCTGGCACATGTGGCTGCCCGCGGCGCTGTCGTTGGTGGCGCTGATTCTGGCGACCATCGTGCATACCTTTAACTACGACCGCGACTACCACATCCCCGCTGATGAGGTGGCGCGCATCGAAACGCAAGCAAGTGAGGTGAAAGCCTAATGTCACATCCCACTGCCACAGCTGCGACGAAAAACGGCGACTTGGAGTTTTTCGTGCGCGGCGATCACCACGCGCCTAACGGTACGCTGCTGGGTTTCTGGTTGTACCTGATGAGCGACTGCCTCATCTTTGCGGCACTGTTTGCAACCTATGGGGTACTGAGCCAAAGCTTTGCCGGTGGCCCCACTGGTGCCGACTTGTTCGACCTGCCGCTGGTGGCGATCAACACCGCCTTCTTGTTGCTGTCGTCGATCACCTACGGCTTTGCGCTGCTGCAAATGCAGCAGAACAAGCTGCAGGGCACACTGCTTTGGCTGGCACTCACCGGCGTGTTGGGCACGGCGTTTTTAAGCGTTGAGCTGTATGAGTTCTACCACCTGATTCATCAGGGAGCGGGCCCACAGCGCAGTGCGTTTCTAACCGCCTTCTTTGCATTGGTCGGTACCCACGGCTTGCACGTAACCATTGGTGTGATTTGGTTGGTAACGCTATTGCTGCAGCTGTCTAAGCACGGCCTGACCTTAACGAATCGCCGCCGGGTATTTTGTCTGTCGATGTTCTGGCACTTCCTTGATGTCATTTGGATTGGTGTCTTTACCTTTGTCTATCTGATGGGGTCTATGTCATGAGCGATCATCACGATCACGAACACCACGAAGAGCTGCCGCACGCGTCCTTTAGCGGCTATATGATTGGCTTTTTGGCGTCGGTGTTTCTCACGGCCATTCCTTTCTGGCTGGTTATGGGCAATGTCTTCGACTCCAATAGCACGACTGCGATGGTGATCCTCGGGTTCGCCGTTGTGCAGATTCTGGTGCACATGGTGTACTTCCTGCACATGAATTTTCAGTCCGAAGGCGGCTGGAATATGCTGTCGCTACTATTTACAGCGGTGCTGCTGTTCATCACTTTGTTCGGCTCATTGTGGGTCATGTACAACATGAACGTCCGCATGATGCCGGGGATGATGTAAGGCGCTTATGGCTGCCTCCCCCACGTCGCGCCGCCATCAGTTCTTTCTTTCCGTTGCCATGCTGGTTGCATTGGCAACGGCGGCGGGCTTGGTGGCCTTGGGTAACTGGCAACTGGAGCGACGGGTATGGAAGCTTGGGCTGATTGAGCGCGTCACTGCTCGCGTGGACGCCGCTGCGCAAGCGGCGCCAGGCATTGCAGATTGGCCCGGCATCAATCGAGACCGCGATGAATACCGCCACATTCGCCTTCGCGGCGAATACCTTAGCGATGCGACACTGCTCGCCAAAGCTGTAACCGAACTGGGCAGCGGCTACTGGGTGATGACGCCGCTGCGCACTGAGCACGCCGGCACGGTGATGGTGAATCGCGGCTATATCGATCAAGGCGTGAGCGCACCTTTACCACCGGAAGGGCCTCAGGAAGTGACGGGCTTGCTCAGGCTCACTGAGCCGGAGGGCGCATTTCTGCGCGATAACCTCCCCGAACAACAGCGCTGGTATTCGCGGGATGTCGAGGCAATGGCAAGCGCCTTGAACGTGCCGCTGGCGCCATACTTCGTCGATGCAAAAACGGCGGAATCCGGCGCCAATGCCCCGGTCAGTGGGCTAACGGTTGTCACCTTTCACAACTCTCACATGGTGTACGCCTTGACCTGGTATGCGCTAGCCGCCATGGTTTTGGCTGCGGCTGCTATGCTGTATCGAGAGGCGAAGCGCCGCCGCTAAGCAGGCCGGCGCGCTCTAGAGCTGGATGGCCGTCTCTTACGTATAATAACGACCGCTATCACCGCGTGGGAGAAACCCTAGAATGTCACACCCCCGGGCCAGGGCAGGCGCTCTGTTGGCCGCCATGTCGCTACTCAGCTATCGCAACAATGAAACCCTCAGCAAACATATGCGCCAACTGGTGCAGCTGCGCTGGTTGGCGGTGCTCGGGCAGCTATTTACCATATTGGTCACTCATTTTAGTTTGGGGGTCGATCTGCCGTTGGCAAAAATGTGTGGGGTATTGGCGGGTCTGGCGGCCTACAACCTGGTGTACGAAATCAGTTTGCGTCTCGGTCGCGAGCTCTACGCCGGCGAGTTATTTGTCGGACTGCTGGTCGACATGTTCACCCTCACGGCTCAGCTCTACCTGAGCGGCGGCGTCAGCAACCCCTTTGCCTTTCTTTATGTACTGCAAGTGGGGTTGGCGGCGGTGCTGATGGTGGCACCACTGGCCTGGACACTGGCGGGCGTCGCCGCACTGTGTTTTTTGTGGTTGGCGGAAGTTGGCCACCCACTGGCTGGCTTGCCACTGGACTACCACCTCGGTGTCGACAGCGTTTACGTGCAGGGCATGTTTATCTGTGTGGTACTGACGGCAGCCTTGTTGGTGATCTTTGTTAACCGTATTACCCGTACTCATAGAGAACACGACGCCCGCCTTGCCGACTTGCGGCAGCGGGCCGCCGAGGAAGAGCATATTCTGCGAATGGGTTTGCTCGCCTCCGGCGCGGCTCACGAGTTGGGAACGCCGCTGGCGACCATCGACGTTATTTTGGGCGACTGGCGCCACATGCCGGTGTTCCGCGATTCCGCTGACCTGGGTGATGACATCGGCGAAATGCAAACCCAGGTTAAGCGCTGCAAGGAGATTGTTAGCGGGATACTCATGTCGGCGGGCGAAACGCGCGGTGAAGTCTCGGTAGAGACAACCGTTTGTGAGTTTTTTGATGAGCTGGTCGATGAATGGCGCAGCACACGCAATAGCCGAGAGTTGCGCTTCGACAACCAGTTTGGCGAGGATGTCGATATCGCCTCAGACTCGGTGCTCAAGCAAACCGTGTGTAATTTGCTGGATAACGCTTTAGAAGCGTCGCCGCAGTGGATTGCGCTGACCGTGCAGCGCGACGCCGACACATTAATTATTGCGGTGCGCGACCACGGCCCCGGTTTTGCTGCGGAAGTTTACCAGCGCCTCGGCCAGCCCTATCAATCCACCAAAGGGCGGCCAGGTAGCGGATTGGGGCTGTTTCTGGTGTTTAACGTAGCGAGGATGTTGGGCGGTGTATTTGCGGCGCGCAACCTTGACGAAGGCGGTGCGGAGGTTATGCTTCGTCTCCCCCTCGATGCGCTGGTGTTAAAAGAGGATTAATGCAATGGCTGAGGCCGAGCACGATCAGAAAACCTTGTTGCTCGTCGAAGACGACGAGGCGTTTGCGCGCACGCTCCGCCGTTCATTTGAGCGCCGCGGCTACAGGGTTCATCACGCCACCCGCCTGGAACAGGTGGAAGCGCTGCTGGCAGAGGTCTCTCCAGGTTACGCCGTGGTGGACTTAAAGCTCGACGGCGAGGCCTCGGGTCTTGCCTGTGTGCAGGCCCTGCACAAACACGACAGCGATATGCTCATTGTGGTGCTCACCGGCTACGCAAGCATTGCCACGGCGGTTGAGGCGGTGAAACTTGGCGCCTGTCACTACTTAGCCAAGCCCTCAAATACCGATGACATTGAAGCGGCCTTCAACAATGCCGAAGGCAACGCCGATATAAAAGTGACGGGGCGTGCGACCTCCATCAAAACCCTGGAGTGGGAACGCATCCACCAAACGCTGGCTGAAACCGACTTTAACATCTCTGAGACCGCACGCCGCCTCGGTATGCATCGCCGCACACTGG
Source organism: uncultured Spongiibacter sp. (assembly GCF_964011655.1). Classification (NCBI taxonomy): domain Bacteria; kingdom Pseudomonadati; phylum Pseudomonadota; class Gammaproteobacteria; order Cellvibrionales; family Spongiibacteraceae; genus Spongiibacter; species uncultured Spongiibacter sp. The sequence continues at coordinate 53,193 of NZ_CAXGPO010000005.1, forward strand.
CGAGAAAACTGGCTAAGCAGCAAGTTAAATAAACGGCGCTCGCCAACCCTATCCCACTATTCGAATTTTCCTTTCTCCCACGCCGGAAGGGCGGCGATGCGGTGCCGTTACTGCTACTCCTGCGCTGGCGCAAGAAAATGCGCGCCCCTCAATAGCAAATGAAAATCGTTATCGTTATAATGCGCTGCAGCGCCAACTCGCGCCTGCGCGGCGTAGTCATCGCGCTGACAAATTAGGGATGAAAAAGCAGAGAGACGGGAGTGATGGCGGGAACGCGCACTGAAAAAATCTGGCGGTTTGTGTTGGCTGGGCCGCTGGTACTACTTGCCACGCTCATTATTATGGCTGGCAGTTCTCTCTGGCTGCCGGAGGGGCAGGCACAGGTTAATAACTTCGTTATTCCGGTAGTGCTGCTGCCTGCGATCTGGGCAGTGCTGTTCTTTTATAGCGTATTGGATCGGCTGGGCCGCGCTTCGGTAGTGATCTTCATATTGACTGCCGTGCACGCGGCGTTGATTGCGCAGCACCTACTGCAAGCGCAGCAATAAACGGCGAGAAATCGATGCTAAAGCTACGGCAAAAAACGACTCAAACGATGCTGGCGCTTCACGGCTGGGGCGCGGTAATTTTCGGCCTGCTGCTCTACTGGGTGATCTTAACCGGCACGATCGCGGTATTCGCCGACGACATAAATGACTGGGCCTCGCCGCTGCCGGCCGCTATACCGGAAACCTTTCCACTGGGCACTGATGCTATGTTGAGAAAGGCCGCCGCCGATGTGGCGCCTGAATATCTCGACGAGCTCATTGTCTTTGCAACCGCAGGCGGTCGTATCCGTGCTTTTTTCCACACCCATGCAGAGGCGGAGGATGGAGAACACCCGGAAGAAGAGGGGGTGTTATTCGTATTTGACCCGGCCAGCGGAGACATCCTGCAGCGCTTTGAGGGCACCCAGAGCGAGATCGAAGCGCAAAGCCACTACGGCAAGCTCGGGCACTTTCTGGTCGAATGGCATGTGCAACTGCATGTGCCCTCGCCCTGGGGGCTGATGTTAACCGGTATTCTTGGTCTGAGCTTATTGGTCGCCTGCGTCAGCGGTTTTGCCATGCACCGCCATCTTATTAAAGATGCGTTTTTACGTCGCCGGCGCGGTGGAGATGTGCTCAGTCACAAAGACGCCCATGTGATGGCGAGCACCTGGAACCTGCCGTTTGCGTTTATTTTGGCGTTTACCGGCAGCTTCTATAGCCTGGCCGGCGCCTTTGCCATTCCCGCCATTGCCATGGTGGCGTTCGGCGGCGACCAGGAAAAACTTATCGAAACTGTTCAGGGCTTACCTCCGGCCGAGGACCCGCGCCCTGCCGAAATGGCGAATATCGACGCCATGTTGGAAGACGTTCGGGCGGCGGGGCATCGCACGCGGTTTTTAACCGTCGACCACTGGGGAAGGCAAGACGCACGCATTAGCGTATTTCCCTGGCAAGCTGAGGGCGAGCTGCTGCCCAAAGGCTATTCCTTCGACGCCCAGACTGGTGAAAATCTTGGTGAAAAACCGGCATTGGGGCAATCGCCCTCGCTGGGCAGTGACCTGGTTGCGCTTATGGGGCCGCTGCATTTTGGAAATTTTGCCGGTTGGTTGTCGAAAACGGTGTGGTTCGCTCTGGGGTTTGCCGGCGCCTATGTCTGTATTAGTGGCCTGACCCTATGGGTTAAGCGCCGAGAGCAGCTGAAAACATGGCAGTATTTATTGCGGGCAACACTATGGAGTGCTTGGGGGCTTCCTCTTGCACTGGTCGCCGCCGCGGCGGCCTATTTGCTGCAGCAGGCTGGTGTGCTGGCTGGGGCAGTTGAGCCGCTGATGTTCAATGCCTTCGGTCTTTGCCTGGCGCTAAGCGGCATTCTTGCCGGCATCGTTAGCCGTGTTACCGGCGTGCGGCGAATACTCGTCATCAGTTTGGGGCTAGGACTTTGCGCCTTGGTAGCGCTGCGTTTGTTGCTAGGCGGCCCGGGCTGGGTAAGCGCGGCCACAGGTGGTTTAACGGCTGTTGTGGTTTTGGATGTTGCTCTGCTGCTTGGCGGGGCTTGGCTGCTTCGCCGTGAATGGCGTCAAACCCAGGCGTTGCCTGAGGAACCCCTCGTTGATACCGGCGACATGGAGGTGAACACTCCATGATGTTGCTGCTCAGCATTGCCGTCAGCGCGCTTAGCGTAACAGCGCTCGCCCTGCGCGACCCAAAGCGATTGCGTTGGCGTCAAAAATTAGCACGCCATGGCGCAACCCCCGCCAAAGGCTTTTCGCCACTTCCGCAACGTCATCGTAGATGGCTACTCACCGCAATGCTTGTGCCCGGTGTGCTGCTCGCGCTGGCGGGAATGTGGGCCAGCCTGATGTTATGGTTGGGTGCCAGCCTAACCTATGGCTGGCTGCTCTCCGAAGTTCTTGCAGCCCGCCGTTAAACGACCACATGACAAAAAATGACATACGCGCTTGCTAACGTGGGCGTAGGAGTGTTTTGTGCAATGCAAAATGTGCTGAACTGAGTAACAGAATCATGGGGAAAAAGAGTGGTGCCCAGAGGCGGAATCGAACCACCGACACGAGGATTTTCAATTCTTCTCTCTGGGTGTTTGGTAGTGTTGATGTCTGTTAGATAATTCCAAAAAAAACAGTGTGTTATAAGATTTTTCGGCTTTTTTTGGTACGTCTCGTGTTGATGAATATGTGCAATTATTGATTATTTGTGCTTACATCCGCGCTTACATCCTGTAAGTGAGTGCCGCCCATGTCTCGAGTTCTATTTACTGCTAAGCGTATTCGCGACTTCTCCTGTCCGGCGGATAAACAGCAAGCATTTCTTTGGGATGCTAGCTCTCGTTCTGTGGGGCTTGGGCTCCGGGCTACCCCCAAAGGGGCTCCAGCATTCATCTTTCAAGGTCGCTTTAATGGGAAGACCATTCGTATAACCATTGGCTCGCCCTCTAGCTGGAGCATCCCTGAAGCGCAGGAAAAGGCTCGCGAGTTTCAGCGCTACATCGATGAGGGAAGAGACCCGCGTTTAGTAAAGTCAGAAGTAACTAAGGCAGATGTAGCAGCAAGGGAAGCTGAGGCAAGGGGGCGCTGTACATTTGGTGAAGCCTGGGCGCATTACATGGAAGAGAGGAAGCCGTTTTGGAGTGAAAACAGCTATCGGGACCATAGAACGATGGTGCAGCAGCCAGGCTTAGAAAGAAAAAACCGGAAAGGAGTTCAGACCGTAGCGGGGCCTCTATGGGCCTTGGTGCCAGTCCGGTTGTCTGAATTAAGTTCTAGCGAAATCGAGTTGCTCGTGAAGCGCGAGGCTGGCCGGAGGGCAACCAGAACTCGGCTAGCTGTCCGGTTGTTGCGCGCATTCCTTAATTGGGCCGAGTCTCAGCCTATGTACGCCGGTGTAGTCGATGCCAGCATTATTAATGCTAAAAGGCTGTCGGAGGTTCTCGGAAAACCGAACGCAAAGAGAGATTCCTTGGAAAGGGAGCAGCTCGCGATATGGTTCGAGAAAGTCAGAGAGGTGAGCAATCCTGTTATAAGCGCATATCTGCAATGCCTCATATTGACAGGGGCGAGGCGTGAAGAATTGGCCAGCTTGAAGTGGACCGATATTGATTTTCGGTGGGGGCGTATAACGATAGGCGACAAAGTTGAAGGTAGCAGACAAGTACCCCTTACTCCGCACGTCCGTATGTTATTTCAGTCATTACCTAGGCGAAACGAATGGGTCTTTAGCAGCGAAAAAAGTGCATCGGGGCGCATCACCGAGCCCAGTATCGCTCACAGGAGGGTATGCAAAGCCATAGGAGTTGAAGTAACACTACACGGATTGAGACGTTCGTTTTCAAATGCGACAGAGTGGCTTGAAATCCCGGCAGGCGTTACTGCTCAAATCATGGGGCACAAGCCTACAGCTATCGCTGAAAAACACTACAAGCAAAGGCCGATAGACCTCCTGCGAGTCCACCATACCAATATCGAGCGCTGGATTCTTAAGCAAGCCGGTATCGAATTTGGTGATGAGCAGAGTAGTTCTAGTTTGCGATTGGTCAGTGTGTGATATGAGTGATTCTGGAGCACGGCGGGTTAGAGACCGCGTTAAGAACTTACTCAGTAAAAAGTATGCCATTGAAATCTTAGAAGAGTCTCATAGGGTAGTAAGCAAGGCTCCACTAACCAAATCAGTAGCGAATTACGTTCGGGTCGAGCTGTTGAGGCAAAAAATAGGTGATAACCAAAGGGAGCTAAAAGTAGCGGAATTGGGAGTGCTCGCTCAGCTACTGCTTTTGGATGTCGCCGAAGAGATTCACGATTTGCCGGACTTCGGTTTGAGGAGCCTTAGTTGGTGTATAGACGAAGATTTGGCTGTAAGGCATGTACTACTTGATGTAGTCCGAGACCCAGAGATTGGTCTGTTTATGGCAAAGTCGTTGCTAATAATCAGCATCGACCTGTTTCCCAACCCCCCATTTCATATCAAAGAACTCAGGAAATGGTACGGGCCATCTAAACCGACTGGGCGACCAAAGTCTAACGACTCAATGCGAGCTCTTGTTGAAGCTGGAATCTTGCGAAAATACGCGATACTGGCAGCGACTGAAATTCGCACAGAAGGCCTCAGGCCTGTGAAGAACAAGGTTGCATATAGACTGAACAAAGGCTTACTAAAAGACTTTAACTTTGACCAAGACTACATCATTCGTCATTTAAGAGCAGAGTGGTGGTCAAATAAATAAAACGAGACAAAAACTAAAATATTGTTTTTTATATAAAAAATAAGTTTTTTGTCAGGTTTTTATCACGACAAAATATCTAGGTATCTCAACAAAGCGCTACAGCAAGAGGTACTTAGAAATGAAAATCGTTCCCAATCAACAACATCAACATTTGACCGTTTGTCCGGATATAGTTGATGGTGATTATTCCTCAGAATACCCCCCGCTAAACAAGGTCAATCGCCCTTCTGTAGAAACTGCTGCTGCAGCTTTCTATCTCAATCGGGCTCCGCAGACACTGAGGTTGTGGGCGTGTAGAGAAAACGGGCCGATACGACCGCGCCGAATCTTTGGAAGACTGCACTGGTCAGTTGATGAAATTCGTTCTCTGCTAGAGGGGGAGTGATGAGAGCCGCTATGTCATCTCCTAACCGCTCGGAGCGGGAGATTCCCTCTGACAGAGCGCAGCTTCCACTATTTGAATGCGTTGGTATTCAGCCTGTCCTGCCGAAGAGGGGAACATTACCTTATAGGGCGCTCACTTACCTGCGTAGGGAGCGTGCGATTGACCATGACTTCTTTTTTCGGATGACAGGTAGCCATCGTTTGGCTGCCTCGATATGCGTCCTTCGTCAGCTGGGCTGGGATATTGAAACCCGTTGGGGGAGTGCGGGCGAGGGAGTCTACATCCTACATGAGCCCACTCCAGGAAGCATGGAGGGGCTTTGATATGGCCTCAAAGAAAGCTAAGTCGAGGAGCATGTCGGCAAACGGTCGCTCGTCGAAGAGTAAATTTTGGACATACTCGAAATTGCTACATGCAATAACTGACCATCCGGACTATATCTCGCTGGATAAAACTTCGCGTGCGCTGCTGTGGGACATGTATCGTCAGTACAACGGTTATAACAACGGAAATATCAGTGCCGCCCACGGAGTCATGGGCAAGTGGGGGTGGGATAAAAAGACGCTGCTCAGGTGTAGGAAGAAGCTGGAGGCAGCTGGGTGGATAGTTGTGACGCGCATTCCTCGGGCAAAAAAGGAGCCAACTTTGTACGCTTTTTCTTGGTTAAAAATAGACTCTTGGCAAGGTAAACCCTACTTGGATGCTGGTGTCGAAAATATCCCCATGAAAAGCCTTAGGCCGAAATAATTGAATAATGCTTGGGGGAAATGTGCCCCTTAAATTGCATTTGTGGTGGCGTAGAGACCCCTTAATCTCGTTTGAGCTGAGGCTTAAGGGGGATGAGAGCCACCTTATTTAGCTCTGAGGAGGTGATTTATTGGGGTAAATATGGGGCCCCTTTAAAGACTCTTACCATGTGTATTCCAGATTATTTCTTAAATATTGAGGCTTTTTATGGTCGCGTTCGTCGAGTCTCGCCAATGTGGTGCTAAAACTCGGGCGGGGGGGATGTGTAAGAGGAAAGATGTATATCGCTCTGGTCGCTGCCGTTTGCATGGTGGCCTGTCGACAGGGCCCACTTCACGAGAGGGTAAAGAGCGCTCATCAAAAAACGCCTTAAAACAAACCCCATGAGAAGGGGGAGATAGGGGGGAGGGTTGGCTACTTTAGCTCATCGCTGTCGCAGGGCACCAGCGTCAAATAGGGTGCGGTTAAACCGCCGCAACAACGAAGCGGCTCCGCTTGTGGCGTGAGCAAGGTTTTGTTCCTTGCTTGCACTTCGGGCTTCACCTTCTCGGGTGTCGGAAAAGTCGAAAGCGAGCTGGGCTTCTTGGTAGTCGCCATCTTGCTCCCCTACTTGATTTTGGCTAGAGCGTCCGCGAAGTCTGCTTCGGCCTTGCTTATTCGCGCAGCCTCCTTGGCTACCGCTTCGAGGTGAGCCTTCCGCTGCTGTGGCGTCAGGTGTGGATGTGTTCTCGCGATTTCGCGCACCGCATTTCGCAAAAATGTTGTGGTCCCGCTCATAGCGCTTATTTCGTGGTTTTCATTATCGTCCACTTTACTGCCCCCTAAACGGTTGACTTGGTGCCATACGGTTCAAACGAGTCTAGCATCGAATCAAAAGTCCTCAAGCTGCTCGAGGGAGTCTTCCGTCGACATGGGTCCAAATGCTCCGTACTATTGAGCACGCTACAACTACTCCTAGGGAAAGGGTTTTCTCATTATTGTGAGCTTTCCTTTGTGGACGGGGCCTCGTGATAATTGGAAACACAAAATGAGCAGTAACACGCAATCCTTCAGCTCCACCGCCGCTTTCATCTGGTCAGTTGCTGACCTCCTCAGGGGCGATTTCAAGCAATCTCAGTACGGTCGAATCATTCTTCCCTTTACCCTTCTCAGGCGGCTTGAGTGCGTGCTTGAGCCCACCAAAGAAGCGGTTCTTGCTCAGTATGAGAAGGCCAAGGAAATGCCTGAGGACGCCGCTCACAAGCTCCTGCTGCACTCCGCCAAGCAGCCCTTTTACAACGTCTCCCAAATGAACCTGGGGATGCTGGGGCAGAATCAAGTGCTGGAAAATCTGGAGAGCTACATCCACTCCTTCAGCCCGGATGCGCGGGAAATCTTTGACTACTTTTCGTTCACCGACTTTCTGGTTCAACTGAACGACGCCAACCTGTTGTTCCGGGTTGCGGGTAAGTTCGCTGAGATGGACTTGCACCCTGAGACCCTCAGTAACCACGACATGGGCTTGGTGTTCGAGGAGCTCATCAGACGCTTTGCTGAGTCGTCTAACGAGACCGCAGGGGAACACTTTACCCCGAGGGACATTGTGCGCCTCACGACCTCTCTGGCGTTCTGTGGGGACGACCAAGTGCTGAGCAAGGTGGGGGTGGTTCGCTCCATCTACGACCCAACAGCGGGGACGGGGGGGTTCCTGTCGTCTGGAATGGAATACCTGCATGAGCTGAATGAAGGGGCGCGACTGGCGACCTTTGGGCAGGAGCTCAACAAGGAATCCTATGCTATCTGTAAGGCCGACATGCTCATCAAGGGGCAGGAGGTTTCTAACATCAAGCAGGGCAATACCCTGTCCGATGACCAGCTCCCCACCAACACCTTCGACTACATGCTCAGCAATCCACCGTTCGGGGTTGAATGGAAGAAGGTTCAGAAGGCTGTTGTCGATGAGCACAAGCAGAAGGGCTTCGGCGGACGCTTCGGGCCGGGGTTACCCCGAGTCTCCGATGGTTCCCTGCTGTTTCTGATGCACCTTATCAGCAAGATGCGCAGGACTGAGGAAGGCGGCTCTCGCATTGGTATTATCCTGAATGGCTCCCCTCTGTTTACCGGGGGCGCAGGGAGTGGCGAAAGTGAAATCCGCAGGTACATCCTCGAGAACGACCTGTTGGAAGCCATCATCGCCTTGCCGACAGACATGTTCTACAACACCGGCATTGCGACCTATGTATGGGTGCTGAGTAATCACAAGCCCGAGGAGCGCAAGGGCAAGGTTCAGCTCATCAACGCTACCGACAGCTTCGAGAAGATGCGCAAGTCTCTCGGTTCCAAGCGCAAGTACCTCACCGAAGAGCAGATTGAAGACATCGTGCGCCTCTATGGCAACTTTGAGGAGTCCGAGACCAGCAAGATATTCAACAGTGCCGACTTCGGTTACCGAAGGGTTACAGTTGAACGCCCACTGAAACTGAAATTTGTATTTAGCAAAGACAAAGCTGCCGCCCTTGCGGAACACCTCATCGAAAAGGAGACAAAAGCTGCAGAAAAGGCCGCCCTAAAGAATGACTCACCTATTATTGACTTTGTGGTGCCGCCCCTTGGTGACCTTGAGCCTTATGCCGAAGGAGAAGAGTTTCTGTCGTGGAAGGCATTCCAGAAGCATCTCCAATCAAAACTACCGGGATACAAAATTTCCGCGACCGACAAGAAGCTGCTGTTTAAGTATTTCGGTGAACATGATGAAAACGCCGAGGTTGTGACGACTAAGGGTAAGCCAGAGCCCTCAAGTGACCTCAGGGACTACGAGAACGTCCCCCTCAGTGAATCCATCGATGACTACTTCCAGCGAGAAGTGTTGCCCCATGTGCCCGATGCATGGATTGATGAAAGCAAGAAGGACGACAAGGACGGAAAGGTCGGTATTGTTGGCTACGAGATTCCATTCAATCGACACTTCTACAAATATGTGCCACCGAGGTCGCTCGAAGAGATTGATGCAGACCTCGACAAGGTCAGCGCGGAGATACTGGAGTTACTTCAGGAGGTGCATTCCTGATGGTGGGGCGGTATCAGTCCTATAAGGAATATCAATCCAGTGGCGTTGATTGGCTGCAAGAGGTGCCGAAGACTTGGGAGCTTACTCGGCTTGGAAAGTGGTTTTCTGAGCGAAGGGAAACGGTTAGCGACAAAGACTACGCGCCACTCTCAGTTACGATGCAAGGTATCGTTCCTCAGGTCGAGACGGCAGCCAAGTCTGATGCGGGAGACAACCGAAAAAAAGTTGTGAAAGGCGACTTTGTAATTAACTCTCGCTCAGACCGCAAGGGTTCTTCGGGGGTTGCCGACAGGGACGGCTCTGTTTCGCTAATTAGTATCGTTCTTGAGCCAAAGAACATTGAAGCCCGCTTTGTCCACCATCTCATGAGAAGCCAGCCCTTCCAAGAAGAGTTTTATCGTTATGGTAAGGGTATCGTTGCTGACCTCTGGAGTACCAAGTATTCCGATATGAAGAACATTCGGTTGGCGTTGCCCAGCCGAGACGAACAAAAGACCATCGCTCGCTTCCTCGACCACGAGACCGCCAAGATTGACGAGCTCATCGCCAAACAGGAGCGACTCATCGAGTTGCTGAAGGAAAAACGTCAGGCGGTGATTTCACATGCTGTGACCAAGGGGCTGAATCCTGATGTACCGATGAAGGACTCAGGTGTCGAGTGGCTTGGCGAGGTGCCGGAGCATTGGTGTGTAGGTCAAATGGGCTTCTATGCAGAAGTGACTAAACTGACGGGCTTTGAGTATACGAATGTTTGGGAGACTGACGAATCAGGCGAAATCATTGCATTACGCGGATTTAATATAAAGGAACGGTTCCTTGATATAGCAAACTCCGAGAGGATTTCATCAGCATTATCTCGTCAGCTTTCGCGTTCCAAGTTGAAGAAAGGAGATGTGGTGTTTCCCTGCACGGGCACACTCGGTAATGCCGCTGAGGTCACGGAAGACGACAGGTACCACATCAACCAAAATATTGCGAAAATTTCTTTCAGTCGGCATGTTTCGCCATCTTTTGCAGTTTTCTGGCTAACGAGCAGTAATATTAGAACCGCACTAGAGATTAACAATACGTCGGCTATGCAACCTGTTGTACTAATTGGCGACTTGCGGAAGATGTGTTTTGTGCTTCCACCAAAAGACGAGCAAGAAGAAATAGTTCGGTATTTGGATAATCAAGAGAAAAGATTCCGAGCGTTGTTAAAAAGTGCTTCTCATGCAGTAACTTTGCTCGGAGAACGCCGCACAGCCTTAATCTCAGCCGCCGTAACTGGCAAGATAGACGTCAGGAACTGGAAGCCGGACGACAACCAATAACAACAGGAGGCCCTATGGCTGATGCCAGAGAGGTCGAGTTTCAGAATGACATAGTAAACAGTCTAGTCGCATCAGGCTGGCTGTTAGGTACTTCAGCGGACTACAACCGGGAGTTGGCCCTGTACCCCAAGGATGTCATTGACTACATACAGGACACCCAGCCTGACCAGTGGGAACGTTTCACCAAACACTATGCCACCGGCACTGAAGCCGCCTTCCTCAAAAGTGTTGCCAGCCAGCTCGACAAAAAGGGAACCCTGTGGGTACTCCGCAATGAAGTTAAGGACAGAGGCGCTCGATTGCGTCTGTGCAGCTTCAAGCCCGACCACGGCTTGAACCCTGAGTTATCCCAGCGCTACACCAAGAACCGCCTCAGAGTCGTTCCTGAGCTCATCTACAGCCCCAATGGTTCTCAAGGTCGCCTCGACATTACGCTGTTCGTTAACGGTCTTCCTGTGGCGACGATGGAGTTGAAGTCTGACTTCAAGCAGGCGCTCGATAATGCCAAGAAACAGTACATGTTCGACCGGCTGCCCAAGGATAAGAAGACCAATAAAGCCGAACCACTACTGACCTTCAATCGTGGTGCGTTGGTGCATTTCGCGGTGAGCCAAACCGAAGTGGCAATGACCACCAAGCTCGCAGGCAAAAGCACCTTCTTTCTGCCGTTCAACAAGGGTACTGAAGACGGTGGTGCAGGCAATGATGTACCTGAACACGGTTACCCCACGGCCTACCTATGGGAAGAGATACTCCAGCGGGATAACTGGCTGAACATTCTCGGGCGATATTTGCATCTGGAGGAGACCATCAAGGAAGACGTTCAGGGCAAGAAGGTTAAGAAGGAGACCATGATATTCCCCCGGTATCACCAGTGGGATGCCGTTAGGAGTTTGTTGTCGGCTACGGTCACTGAGGGCACTGGGCAGAAGTATTTGATTCAGCACTCGGCGGGTTCGGGTAAATCCAACTCTATCGCGTGGCTCTCACATCAGTTGTCGGCCCTTCACAATGTTGATGGTACTGAGCTGTTTGATTCAGTCATCGTCATCACCGACAGAACCGTGCTCGACTCACAGCTTCAGGACACCATCTATCAGTTCGAGCATCAGGACGGGGTGGTCTGTCGCATCAATCGAGAGGAAGGCGAGGGCAGCAAGTCAGAACAGCTTGCCGCAGCACTGACCGGCGCAACTCGTATCATCATCGTCACTATTCAGACCTTCCCTTTTGTGCTTCAGGCGATTCAGGAATCCTCAGGGCTCAAGGGCAAACGCTTTGCGGTAATCGCAGACGAAGCGCACAGCTCGCAGACAGGCTCGACCGCCAGAAAGCTCAGAGAAGTACTGATGGCTGAGGCACTGGAAGATGATGAGGAGCTGACCGGCGAGGATATTCTGGATGCCACCCTCGAGGCCCGTAAGGGCTCTGAGAACATCAGTTACTTCGCATTCACCGCGACACCTAAGGGTAAGACCTTGGAGCTCTTTGGTCGGCCTCCAGCGCCAGACAAGCCGCTCTCAGACGACAACAAGCCTGAAGCCTTCCATGTGTACAGTATGCGGCAGGCGATTGAGGAAGGGTTCATCCTCGATGTGCTCCAGAACTACACCACCTACAAAACCGCCTACAGGCTCGCTCACGCAAACCCTGAGGGTGACAGGGACGTAGACAAGAAGAAGGCCGCGACAGAGATAGCCAAATGGGTGCGCTTACACCCGCACAATATCTCCCAGAAGGTTGAGGTGATTGTCGAGCACTTCAGAACCCGTGTTGCCCATTTGCTCAACGGTGAAGCCAAGGCGATGGTGGTCACGGGTAGCCGTAAGGAAGCGGTGCGCTACAAGTTGGCGATGGAAAAGTTTGTCGCTGAACAAGGCTATGCCGGTATCAGTGCAATGGTCGCCTTCTCTGGAGACGTCAACGATTCTGACTCAGGCCCTGAGCCATTTACTGAGCGCAATATGAACCCAGGTCTGAAAGGGCGTGACCTGAGGGACGCTTTTGATACCCCCGATTATCAGGTCATGATTGTCGCTAACAAATTCCAGACCGGTTTCGACCAGCCCAAACTGGTGGCGATGTATGTCGATAAGAAATTGGCGGGGGTGGATTGCATTCAAACCCTGTCGCGGCTGAATCGAACCTACCCCGGCAAGGACAGGACTTTTATTCTCGACTTCGTGAATGACCCTCAGGACGTCCTCGACGAGTTCCAGAAGTATTACCAAACCGCAGAGATTGCGGCTGTCTCTGAGCCGAACCTTGTTTACGACCTGATGGAAAGCCTGAAGGACGAGCGAATCTTTCAGTGGTCAGAGGTCGAACAGTTCGCTGAGGCGTACTTCAATCCCAAGGCAAAACAGCCTGCGCTGGTAGCTGCCTGTAGGCCCGCTGTGGAGCGCTACGGGGCGAGATACAGTGCGGTAATGGAAACGGTCAAGGATGCTCAGGACGCGCTGAGACGAGCACAGGAGGCCGCGAACAAGGCCGGAATCAAAGAGGCTGAGCATGCTCTGAGTCTCGCCAAGGAGACCAAGGATGTCCTCGATACTTTCAAGAAAAACCTGAAGTCATTCTGTCGCTACTACGAGTTCATATCGCAGGTGGTGGACTTCCGTGACGAGGACTTGGAAAAGCTCTCAGTCTATGCGGCTCACTTACTGCCGCTGTTGCGCGAAGAACAAATCAAAGAAGACATCGACCTCAGTGAAGTGGTGATGACCCATTACAAGTTGGATGAGGTGCGACAACAGCGCATTGTGCTGGAGCCGGGTAAGGCGGGATATGTGACTGGGGTGACAGCGCTGGGCGGTCATAACCCCAAAGAGCAGGAATATGAGCGACTGTCGCAAATCATTGAGCGGCTCAACGACCTGTTTGCCGGTGATGTGACCGAAGGCGACATGGTCAGCTTCGTGGACACCTTGGCTACTAAGGTCGCTGAGGATGAGGCAGTCATGGCCCAGATTCGCAACAACACGAAAGAGCAGGCCATGCTAGGGGATTACCCCTCGGCAGTCGAACGGGCTGTTATAGCCAGCATGGAGGCGCACAATGACCTCTCAATGCAGTTTCTGACAGACCCGAGGGTCTCCAAAGGGATTGCAGAGTTGTTGCTGGATATGCTGAAAAAAGGTTTGCAGTCAGAACTGAGGGGCGCCTTGTAACGATTTCATTCTACCAAGCCAGGAGGAGGCGTAGTTCTTCCTCTCTGCTTTGGGCTTTTGGTTTCCAAGTACAATAATTATCCCGCAGAAACTACTTCCAGCAGCCTTCAAGCCCTTATGCTCGTCCACAATTTACGCAAACTCTGGGGTATCTTTCCCGGTCGCATAAAGTGTATCGAGTAACTGTTTGAGCTTATCAGGCTCAACCATACCCAATCCCTTGTGAACAAAATTCTCTTGACGCAAGGTTTCACTGGAGTCGGCGAGTGAGTCCATCTCACTTTCAAATAGGTATAGGGCGTCTGAATTTGGGGGGTATCCACCTCTTGTTTTGTGTGTCGCTTCTTCACCAAATACTTCCTTATGGTTGTTGAAGACTCTGTTGGCCACATTGTTTACGCCTCTAGGCTGCGGCCAGAGGGTATCGGCTTCAACTTGTTCAGCCCTCACGCAAATACCACCAGGCTTGCCGTTTCCCCTAGTGCAGACTGTCTCGAGCACAGTATCAAGCCAATATTTTATCTGTGCTTTAACTCTTGCTTCGTTGGCGATAGCGCTCCTGCTAAGCAGGGCTAACTTCGTTGTGAGGGGATAATCTGAAATACTTAGATTTTAACTGACTGTCGAGTCGATGCGAGTGTGTAGGCAAATACCAACTTACTTGGAACGTACACCTGTGGCGGAGGTAATCACCGAAAACGTGCTTACATCGGCAGTTACATCGAGATTTTCAAGACAAGAATTTTGGTAGATGGCTTTTGCTAAGTTGTTGATTTTAAATGGTGCCCAGAGGCGGAATCGAACCACCGACACGAGGATTTTCAATCCACTGCTCTACCGACTGAGCTATCTGGGCATGGCGACGCATCTGATGTGCTTCGCAAGAGGCGCGTATTAAACCTGTTCCGATTCAGGGAGTCAAGCCCCTGAAAACAGGAAGTTACTCGCTGGGCGGCACGTAGCCTTCGGCTTGCTCAAAGTCTTCGCCGGCAAAGAATTTTTCCATTTCTGCCTGGAGGAATTTTCGCGAGCCGGGGTCCATCATGCTCAGCTGTTTCTCGTTGATGAGCATGGTTTGGTGGGCCTGCCACTCTTCCCAGGCTTTTTTGGAAACGGTTTCGTAAATTTCCTGACCTTTCGCGCCGGGGTAGGGCGGCTTTGCCAGGCCTTCGAGTTCTTGTTGGTATTTCTTGCAGAAAACGGTGCGTGTCATGGCTGGGATTCCGTAAATAAGTCGTTTTGCAGCAGGCTGTCGAGCAGTTTTTTGACGGGCGCCGCGAGGCCGAGCTGTTGTTGCCCACCCTTATACCAAAGCTGGCGAGTGCCTTCCATGATCCGCGTCGGCTCTCGCTGCAGGCGGATGTGCTGCGGTTGAATGTCCAGGTGGTAGTGACTAAAGGTGTGGCGCATGGGGCTCAGTGCTTCGGCAACGCCACTGTGGCCAACCGTTGCGTCGAGGTAGTCGTCGATATCAACGTCGCTGTCCAGCTCCGGCAGGCTCCACAGGCCGCCCCAAATGCCGCTGCTGGGGCGTTTTTCCAGCAGGATCTCCCCTTGAGGGTTTTCAATCAGCAGCATATGAGTGGTTTTTACCGGCAGGACTTTGCGTGGCTTTTTACCGGGGTAGTCACTCTGGCGGCCCATGGCCTTGGCCTTGCAGTCATCACTGACGGGGCAGCGATCGCATTCGGGTTTGCTGCGCCGGCAAAGGGTGGCGCCGAGGTCCATGATGGCCTGGGTGTAGTCGGCGGCCCGTTGTTGTGGGGTGTAAGCCTCGGCGAGCTGCCAAAGCTGTTGTTCAATCTCGCGCTTGCCCGGCCAACCATCGATGGCGCTGTGGCGGCTGAGCACGCGTTTGACGTTGCCATCGAGAATGGCGGCGCTGCCGCCGCAGGCAATGCTGAATATTGCGGCAGCCGTGGAGCGACCAATACCCGGCAGTGACGCGATAGTCTCCGGTGTTTGCGGGAACTCGCCGTTGTGCTCGTTCACAATGGTTTGCGCCGCTTTGTGCAGGTTACGGGCCCGGGCGTAGTAGCCCAGCCCCGTCCAGAGGGCGAGAACATCGTCGATATCTGCCTGCGCCAGCGCCTCTGCGCTGGGGAAGCGGGCCATAAAGCGCTGATAGTAGGGGATGACCGTGGTGACCTGGGTTTGCTGGAGCATAATTTCAGACACCCACACCCGGTAGGGGTTGATGTCTTGCTGCCAGGGCAGGTCTTTGCGGCCGTGCTGGTCGAACCAGTTCAGCAGGCGGCGGCTGAAGTCGCTGTCACTCACCGCTTGGGCGCTGCCACTGCCACGTCGATCCTTGATTTTGAAACCCCAGCTCGGTCAGCAGCGGGCTGAGTTCCGGCGCGCTGGAGATGTCGGCCGACATACTGCGCAGGTCCTCAGGCAATGCTTTCATCGCCTGGATCAATAGCTGGCGCGCTGCACCGCGTCGACGGGTGATATCGCGAACGGTGAGCCTGGCCAATTGGTAGTCGCCATTGTGGATCGGCGTTAAGGTCATCGCGGCAATCAGGCGGTCATTAAAGCGTCCACCAATCAGCAAGAGTTGCTCACTTTGCGCGGCGCTGATCAGTTTTTCGGCGTCGTCGGCATACAGGCGTTCTAGGTCTACACGGTCCTCTGGGGCAGGATCGCGAATGTATTCTGAATATACGGGCATTTATCCGCACTCTGCTGGCTGTAATACGGGTCGGGATTTTTTATAATGGCGTATTGTACGCAATCTTCAGTAGAGACGTCGATGACAGAGCGCAAGGCGAGTATCAGCCGCAACACCCTGGAAACCCAAATCACGGTCAGTGTAAATCTGGATGGCACCGGCCAGTCCAGCTTTGAGACCGGAGTTCCCTTTCTCGATCACATGATGGATCAGATTGCCCGCCACGGCATGATTGACCTGGCTGTGCAGGCCAAGGGCGATTTACATATCGACGACCACCACACCGTGGAAGATATCGGTATTACCATGGGCCAGGCCTTTGCCGAGGCGGTGGGCGATAAAAAAGGCATCACCCGTTACGGCCACGCCTATGTGCCGCTGGATGAAGCCCTGTCGCGTGTCGTTATCGACTTCTCTGGGCGTCCCGGGTTGGAATACCACGTGCCCTATACCCGTGCCAGCGTGGGTGGTTTCGATGTAGACCTGTTCTCAGAGTTCTTCCACGGCTTTATCAACCACGCCAAGGTCACCCTGCATATCGATAATTTGCGCGGCACCAATACTCACCACCAGGCCGAGACGGTGTTTAAAGCCTTCGGTCGTGCCCTGCGTATGGCCTTGTCGGTGGATGAGCGTATGGCGGGCATTACCCCGTCGACTAAAGGGTGTCTCTAGGATTTCTGCGATATGACTAAATCAACCGTTGCCGTTATCGACTACGGCATGGGTAATTTGCACTCGGTGGCCAGTGCACTGCACAAGGTCGGTGGCGACGACGTTGAGGTACAGGTTACCGATTGCCCGGATACCATCTTTGCTGCCGACCGGGTGATTTTTCCCGGTGTGGGCGCGATTCGCGACTGCATGGCCGAGCTGAAAAACCGCGGTCTGGATGAAATTGTTCAGGAAGTGGCGGCCACTAAACCCCTGCTGGGTATTTGCGTGGGTATGCAGGCGCTGATGGAAAGCAGTGAGGAGAACGGCGGCGTCGAGTGCCTGGACGTGCTACCGGGCCAGGTAAAGTTTTTCGGTAAAGACCTGCGCGAGGCAAACGGCGAGCGCCTGAAAGTGCCGCACATGGGCTGGAACACGGTTAGCCAAACCATCGACCACCCGCTGTGGGAAGGTATTGCCGATAATAGCCGTTTCTATTTTGTGCACAGCTACTATATCGACGCGCCTGAATTTGTTGCCGCCACGGCTCACTACGGGGTGGAGATACATGCCGCAATGAGCTGTGAGAATGTGTTTGCCGTGCAGTTTCACCCGGAAAAGAGCGGCGAGACAGGTCTGCGTCTGCTCAGTAATTTTTTGCGCTGGGATGGCGGGCAACCGACCTTCCGGCCCGTATCCTAAGCGTTATCAGGTTTTGTAATTATGTTAATGATTCCCGCAATTGATTTGAAAGACGGCCAGTGCGTGCGCCTTCGCCAAGGTGAAATGGGCGACGCCACCGTTTATGGCAGCGATCCGGTAGAAATGGCTGCCCGCTGGGTAGAGCAGGGCGCTCGCCGCCTGCATTTGGTTGACCTGAATGGCGCGTTTGACGGCAAGCCTGTAAATGGCGAGGCGGTGATGGCGATCGCCAAGGCCTACCCGGATCTGCCAATACAAATTGGCGGTGGCATCCGCTCGCTCGATACCATTGAGCAATACCTGGATGCCGGTGTGAACTACGTGATTATTGGTACCAAGGCGGTGAAAGAGCCCGCCTTCGTTACCGAGGCCTGCAAAGCCTTCCCCGGTGCGGTAATTGTTGGTCTGGATGCGAAAAATGGCCTGGTGGCCACCGACGGCTGGGCCGAAGTGTCTGATATTCAGGCAACAGAGCTGGCCAAGCGCTACGAGCAAGACGGTGTGTCGTCCATCGTCTATACCGATATTGCCCGCGACGGCATGATGCAGGGCGTGAATATCGATGCCACGGTTGCCATGGCCCAGGCTTCTGGCCTGAAAGTTATTGCCTCTGGCGGGGTGACGAATATGGATGATATTCGCGCGCTGAAGGCCGTGGCCGATGCCGGGATTCTCGGTGCGATTACCGGTCGCGCGATTTATGAAGGCGAGCTGGATCTGGCAGAAGCGCAGCGCTACTGCGACGGCGAATAAGCCCCTTAACAACAAGGTAAGCACAGCAATGGCTCTGGCAAAACGCATTATTCCCTGTTTGGACGTTGATAAAGGACGCGTGGTAAAAGGCGTGAACTTTGTCGGTATTCGCGACGCGGGCGACCCGGTTGAGGTCGCCAAGCGCTACAACGAACAGGGCGCCGACGAAATCACCTTTCTCGACATCACGGCCACCCACGAGGGACGTGAGACGACCGTGCATACGGTTGAGCAGATTGCTGCCGAGGTGTTTATTCCCCTCACCGTGGGCGGCGGTATTCGCGAGATCAAAGACATTCGCACCATGCTGAATGCGGGGGCGGATAAGGTAGCGATCAACTCTGCAGCTATTCACAACCCCGACTTTGTGCGTGACGCCGCCGAGCGTTTTGGCTCGCAGTGTATTGTGGTGGCGATCGATGCCAAGCGCGTCGACGATGAGGCCGATGGCAGCCCGCGCTGGGAGATATTTACCCACGGTGGCCGCAAGCCTACCGGCATCAATGCGGTGGAGTGGGCGGCAAAAATGGTTGAGCTGGGCGCTGGCGAAATCTTGCTGACCAGTATGGATGGCGACGGCACCAAGGCCGGTTACGACCTGGCGCTCACCAGCGCGGTGGCCGACGCGGTTTCGGTGCCTGTTATTGCCTCGGGTGGTGTCGGTACCCTGGACCACCTGGTCGAAGGGGTAACCGCCGGTAAAGCCGACGCGGTGTTGGCGGCCAGCATCTTCCACTTTGGCGAGCACACAGTGCCCGAAGCCAAGGCGTATATGGCCGACAAAGGTGTTGAGGTTCGGCTGTAAGGCATTGCCAAGGCCCCCAGGCCTTTGTTTCACGGTCTTGCTGAGTGCAATGAGGGCCGCTTAGTCAAAGGAAACTGTGTCGAAATGCGGGTTTTGTACGCCCGCTTTCATGCTCGCCAGTTTATCCAGTACCACCAAGCATTCAGCGCCATCCACGCGGATGGCGATACACTCCTCGCCCTGTGCGTCGCGCCTGGTGTCTACCGCCACACCGTCTAGTACCTCTCCGGTTCGCATGGTTAAGCGCACGGGGTAGCGAAAGGTGCAGGCAATTTCTATGTAATCGTGCAGCTCGCAGCGAATCATTATCCTAAATATCCGAGAAGGAAAATCGCAGCATAACGCATCCGCGCGGGCAAATGCGCCCGTGCTGGGAGAGCGCTGCTGTTAGTTTGCGACTCGCGGCGCTGCGGCTACTTCCCAACTTCGAGTATTGCGCTATTATCTGCGGCAATGTGCGCGCCATCCGGCGGGTGCGAGCTTTGAGGAATCCATCATGCTGCGAGCGATACTCGCTATTTCTATAGTGCTGCTGGCCGCCTGTGCCAATCAGCCTTTGACCCACAACTATCAGGGTGACGTGCAGATACGTAGCCTGACGGTAGACTTTGAATCGCTCAGCGCATTGACGGAGCCAGAGGGCAAGGATCAGCGGCGCATCAACTCTTGGCAGCGCGTTTTTCAAGCTGTGGAGCGCGCTCTCGACCCGGCCGCCAGTGCTCAGCTGGATGCGCAGTTGCGCCGCTTTGAACGCCTGATTGTTGATGGCGTGCGTGAGGTGTCAGGTGTGCCCGTGGTGCAGGCTGGGGAGTCGGAAATGGTAATGGTGTACGGTGATCACAATGAGTTGTCAGCCATTCGCTTTGAGTACCCTGTGGACGCCGGCAGAGCCTATATGAATTTGCGCGGCTATTTGTCCTACCCCTCCAGTGATATTACCCGTGCCGGCATCGGGATTGTGGAAGGGCTGGTGGTGAGGGTATCGCCGAAGCTGTCGCTGGAAGTCGAGGGGGTGAATGGTCAGGGAGAGCGCTTCTGGCACACCTCTGTTAACTACAATGCGCTGCGTGAGTACATAGTGAGTGAGCGCTATGTACTAGGAGTGTCGGTGGACGGCGTCAGCGATGGCGATATTTTTCTGCTGCCTCTTGGCCAGGGCGTGATTAAGGCCCTGGCCGAGCCCCTGCGTGTTGAGGCGGAAAGCGCTCACTGAGCGTTTGGCGCCTCCAGTTTTTGCCTGGCCAAACGCTGACTATTGGCCGACATAATATGCAGGCCTTTTAGCAGGTTGAGTGCCTCGTAAAGCTGGTTATCGGTGGCAGCAAGTTCGTTGGCAGCACTGTCGACAATGCGGTTGCTGCCGTTGTTTTCTTTTCCGCTTTCGTTGCCCAGGTGCCCCGCCAGGTCAGCTTCGGTAACCATTTTTTCTGCGCCCAGAGACTCAATGCGAGCACGCTCGACAATAATGTCCGGCACGATGCCCTGCGCTTGTATCGAGCGGCCGCTGGGGGTGTAGTAGCGGGCGGTGGTCAGTTTTATGGCGCTGTCCTCGGCCAGTGGCAGCACGGTTTGGACCGAGCCTTTGCCAAAGCTCTGGGTGCCCAAAATAATAGCGCGGCGGTGGTCTTGCAGTGCGCCGGCAACAATTTCCGAGGCGGAGGCCGAGCCGCCGTTTATCAGCACCACCAGAGGGGTGTCGTCGGCGTTATTGGTGTCGCTGGCCATATAGCGACTAAAGGCGTTGGGTAGGCGCCCCTCGGTGTAGACAATAAGCCCGTCGTTTAAAAAGGTGTCGACCACCTGTACGGAAGCCTGCAGCAGGCCGCCGGGGTTGTTGCGAAGGTCCAGTACCACTCCGCGCAAGCCACTGCGGTTGGCCTTAAGTTTTGCTAATTCGCTGCGCAGGTCTTCGCCGGTGCGGCTTTGGAACTGCGAAATACGCAGATAGCCGTAGCCGGGTTGGAGCATGCGGCCGCGCACACTGGCGACGGTGATAATGTCGCGCTTCAGTTCCAGTTCTATCGGCGCTTTTACCCCTTCGCGCAGAATAGTGAGGGTGATGGGGCTGCCCTTGGGGCCGCGCATCAGTTCGATGGCCTCTTGCAGGCTGAGGCCTTTGATGGGCTGTTGGTCGATCTGGATAATCAGATCGCCGGGCTGAATACCCGCCCGTTGTGCTGGCGTGTTATCGATGGGGCTAACAACTTTGACAAAGCCATTTTCCATGCCCACTTCGATACCCAGGCCGCCGAACTCGCCGGTGGTGTGGGTTTGAAGGTTGTCGAAGGAGTCGGAGTCCAGGTAGTCGGAGTGCGGGTCCAGGCCGCTGAGCATGCCGCGAATGGCATTTTCCAATAGCGTTTCGTCGTCCACCTCTTCGACATAGCTACGGCGAATTTGGTTGAAAACGTCGGCAAAATTTCGCAGCGCCTGAAGGGGCAGCTCGCCTTGCGCGCTGTGTGGCGAGGCGGGCGCCTCGGCCAGACAAAAGGGAGAGAGCAGAGCAAGGTTGAGCACGGCGGCTCGACTAAGATGACGCAGCATTATCAGCTTCCCGATACAACATGCGGCGGGGCGTCCTGCGCCCGCCGACAGAAACAAAGCACCCATTGTAGCCAGCTTTGTCGGGATTTGTCGCTACCTCTAAACGTGGGCTGCCGCGTTCAGCGGCACCAGCGGGCGGGGTCAGTAGGGCGGCCTTTGTGGCGAATTTCAAAATACAGTCCGCTGCGCCGCTGGCCGCCACTGTTGCCCAGTGTCGCAATCGCCTCGCCACCGCGCACCCAGTCGCCTTCCTGGCGGAGCAGACTCTGGTTGTGAGCATAGAGGCTCATATAATCATTGCCGTGGTCGACAATAATCAGCAGGCCGGCCCCACGCAGCCAGTCGGCGTAGACAACGCGGCCATTGTGGATGGTGCGCACCGGGCTGCCCTCTTCACCGGCAATTTGCACTCCCTGCCACCGTACCGCGCTGCCTTGGCGCGGCGCGCCGTAACGATTCAGCCGCTTACCGGCAACAGGCCAGGGCATGGCACCGCGCATTTGTTTGAAGGGGCGGTAGCTCGATGGAATGGCGATATCGGTAATTTCGCGCTCAATAGCCGAGAGGATACTCTCCAGGCTCTTGCGTTGCTTGTCCAGCGAGCCAATGCTGCTCTGTTGCTGTTTCAGCTCCTGGTCGAGTTTCGCGACACTGCGCTGGCGGCGTTGCTGCTGAACTTCCAGCTGCTGGCGCTGCTGTGCCAGCTGGCGTTCTGTGGCGCTAAGCGCCTCGGTTTGTGCGCTGATTTCGGGGATCAGCGCATTGAGGGCAGTGAGTGTTTCGCGATAGCTGTCGAGCTGTTGGCTGCGGGCGGCATTGAAATAGTCGTAGTAGGTGATCAGCCGACTGAGCGATTGAGGGTCTTCCTGATTGAGCAGCATTTTGATCTGCCGCTCTTGCCCCAAGGTGTACGCACTGCGAATTTGCTCTGCAATCAGTGCTTTTTGCTGGCTTTGGCGCTGGCGCAGGGTTTGTTGTTCGCCCTGAAGGGCGGTCAATTTGCTCTGGCGGCGGTCGCGCTCTGCGCGAGTGCTGTGCAGCTTAGCCGCGATTTTGCCGATCTCGACCTCAACCTCGCGAAGCTCCCGCGCGGCACGACTGCGTTCTTTCTGGGTACTGCCAAGCTGTTTTTTCAGCGAATGAAGCTGCTGGCTGAGGTCTTTCAGCTGTTGGCGGGTGGCGGCTTCGTCCTCAGCAAGGCTGGCGCTGGCCAACAGGCCCGCGAACAGTAGGACGATGAACGGCATACCTAGATGTGCCCGTTTGCTGCTAATTCGCAATTCCTCAGTGACTGATCAGGTTTTTGCCGGTCATTTCTTCCGGCTGAGCAATGCCCAGCAGTGCGACCATCGTCGGTGCGATATCAGCGAGGCGCCCGCCTTCGGCTGTCAGGGTTGCGGTATCGTCGCCCACGTACACCAGCGGCACCAATTCGGTGGTGTGCTGAGTGTGTGGTTGGTCGGCGTCGTAGTCGAGCATTTGCTCACAGTTGCCGTGGTCAGCGGTAATTAAGCAGTGGCCACCGACCTCACGAACGGCATCGGTAACCTGTTTAATGCAGTCGTCCAGCGCTTCCACGGCTTTTACGGCGGCGTCGAAAACGCCGGTATGGCCCACCATATCGCCGTTGGCATAGTTGCAGATAATCGCATCGTAGCTGCCGCTGCGTATGGCCGCGACCAGCTCTTCAGTGACTTCCGGGGCGCTCATTTCCGGCTTTAAGTCGTAGGTGGCAACGTCGGGGGAGTTGATCAGCTTGCGCTCTTCACCTTGATAGAGTGCTTCGCGGCCGCCACTGAAGAAAAACGTAACGTGGGCATATTTTTCAGTTTCGGCGATCCGCAGCTGTGTCTTGCCGTGTTTCTCCAGCAGTTCACCGAGGCTGTTTTGGATATTCTCCGGTGGGTAGGCCACGGGCGCGTCGATGCTGTCGGCGTATTCGGTGGTCATAACAAAGCCGGCAAGCGCCGGGCGAACACGGCGCTCAAAGCCATCGAAATCGTTTTCCACAAACGCGCGAGTAATTTCACGAGCGCGGTCGGCACGGAAGTTCATAAAGATGACGGTATCGCCATCGGCAATGGCGGCGCTGTCCTGACCCTCGGCTTGAATAACGCTGGCGGCGACAAATTCATCGTTTTCGTCGCGAGCATAGGCTGCGCTCAGGGCGTCTTGGCTAGTGCTGTAGCGGTGCTCGGCCTCTGCTTCGGTCAGCAGGCGATAGGCTTTTTCAACGCGGTCCCAGCGGTTGTCGCGATCCATGGCGTAGTAGCGGCCGATCATTGACGCCAGCCTGCCACAGCCGAGTTCGGCAAATTTGGCGTCGACTTTTTCCAGCGAGGCCTGGGCGCTGCGTGGCGGTGTGTCGCGGCCGTCGAGAAAGGCGTGTACATACACTTTTTTGGCGCCGCGCTGAGCGGCCATATCGATCATTGCCAGTATATGGTTTTCGTGGCTGTGGACGCCGCCCGGGGATAGCAGGCCGAAAATGTGCACGGCTTTATCAGCGGCGACCGCTTTGTCGATATTGGCTTTGTAAACGTCGTTGTCGAAGAAACTGCCATCGGCAATTTCTTTGTCAATGCGGGTAATATTTTGGTAGATGATGCGGCCCGCCCCCAGGCTCATGTGGCCGACTTCCGAATTGCCCATTTGGCCGTCTGGCAAACCAACATCCAGCCCCGAGCCTGAGATCAGGGTGTGCGGCTGGTTTTTCCACAGTGCGTCCCAATTGGGCGTATTGGCGTGGTAAATGGCGTTGTCCTGCGGTGCTTCCCGGTAGCCGAAGCCATCCAGAATAATCAGAACGACGGGTTGTTTTACCTGTGGGTCAGCCATGCGTAGAAAATCCATTCTTGAGTCGTTGAGGTCTCATCACCGCTCGCGTGTAGCGCGGTGAAAACGAAATAAGGCATTGTAACTTTTCCTTTGGGAGGCGGCCACGCTTGGCGTGGTGAGAATTCCCGTTTAGCGGTGTATACTCTGGCCTTTTCGCGCGCCGGCCTACGGCTTTTTTGACGATGTTCACACGAGTGATTCGAGAGAATTCATGGAAAAACTGATTTTATTTATCGCTGAACAGTGGCTGCTGGTAGCTGCTCTGCTGTCGTGCCTTATGCTATTGAGCTTTCACGAGTCACGCCGAGCAGGTCGCGCGTTGACGCCACAGCAGGTGGTGAACCTCGTTAATCAAGAAAAGGCCTTGATGATCGACCTGCGCGACAAGGCTGAGTACAACAAGGGCCACATTTTAGATGCGGTGAGCCTGCCCTTTGCCAAGTTGGACAAGGAAATTGACCGCGTCGCGGGTGACAAGGAGCAGCCCTTGGTGTTGATCTGCAAATTGGGTCAGCACTCCAGTGCGGCAGGTAAAAAGCTGGCGGCGCTGGGCTACAGCAATGTGCACCGTTTAAAAGGTGGTGTTAGCGAATGGCAGGCACTGCAGATGCCGCTGGTGAAAGGCTAAGGGCTTATGGCGAAGGTCACTATCTATACCACTCGCTTTTGCCCTTTCTGTGTGCGCGCCAAGCACTTGCTTGAACACAAACAGGTTGCCTACGACGAAGTGCCGGTAGACGGTCGCAGCGACTTGCGCCAAGAATTGTTGTCCCGTACGGGGCAGCGCACAGTGCCGCAGATATGGGTGGGTGAAACCCATGTAGGCGGTTGTGACGAGCTGTTTGCGCTGGAGCGTGGCGGCAAGCTGGATCGCCTGTTGGCAGCCAGTTAAATAACGAAAATTTACCTATCAGGAGTCGAGACCCGACAATGGCTGAACAAGAAAACGCCCAAGCACAAGACAATACGCCCAAGTTCGCATTGCAGCGCATTTACATAAAAGATGCTTCCTTTGAGTCGCCGTCCAGCCCTGTGGTGTTCACCAAAAGCTGGAAGCCGAAAATGCACGTGGACCTCAACACGCGCAGCCAGCCCGTGGGTGAAAACAGCTATGAAGTGACGCTGACGGTGACAGTGACCGCCAAGCTGGAAGAAGACGAGACCGCGTTTTTGGTTGAAGTGCAGCAGGCGGGCCTGTTTGTCGCAGAGGGCATTGAAGGTGAGGCGCTGCGCCAGCTACTGGGCATAGCCTGTCCGAATATGCTGTTCCCCTATGTGCGTGAGTCTGTTGACGCACTGGCAGTAAAAGGCGGTTTCCCGGCGCTGGCACTGCAGCCGGTGAATTTTGAGGCGCTTTACCGCCAGGCTAAAGCGCAGGCGGATGAAAAAGCTGCCGCTGAAGAGACCACTCACTAAACTCTCTGCATATCAGCCGCGCTCCCTGCGCGGCGAGGCCGGGATGTCTGTCTCGGCCTGTTTCTTTCCTGCTGCTGTGGTGAATGCGCCATGTTCCATATTGCTTTGCACGAACCCAAGATCGCGCCGAATACCGGCAATATCATTCGTTTGGTGGCGAACAACGGCTGCCATCTGCATTTGATCGAGCCCATGGGCTTTGACTTGGAAGAGAAAAAACTGCGGCGTGCGGGATTGGATTACAGCGACATGGCGCGGGTTAGCCGCCACGCCGATTACGCCACGTTTTGCGAGGCGGTGGCGGGGCAGCGCATTTTTGCGCTGACGACAAAGGGGCAGCGCAACTATGCCGAGGTGGCATTCCAGCCCGGCGATGTGTTGCTGTTCGGTTCTGAAACAGCGGGCCTGCCCGCTGAGATTCGTGATGAACTCGGTCCGGATCACTGCCTGCGGGTGCCCATGATGGAGGGCGCGCGCAGCTTAAATCTGTCAAATACGGTGGCTCTGGTTAGCTATGAAGCATGGCGCCAGCAGGGGTTTGCCGGCGCGCTTCGGTAGCGGTATTGCGCTAGCCAGGACTACTCGTCCTCATCGCCACCCATATCCAGTTCTTTGATTTTGCGGGTGAGGGTGTTGCGCCCCCAGCCGAGTAAGTTGGCGGCATCGCGACGTCGGCCGTGGGTGTGCTTGAGCGCCGTTTCGATCATGATTCGCTCAAACTCCGGTACCGCGCGATCCAGCAGCTTATCCCTGCCCAGAAGTAATTCTTGATCGGCCCAGCGGCGTAAATTTTCCTGCCAGTTAGCCGCGGGCGCCGCTTCGCTGTCGCTGTGCTCCAGCAATTCGGGGGGCAGATCATTGAGGTGAATCTCCCGTCCCGATGCCATCACCGTTAGCCAACGGCAGGTGTTCTCCAATTGCCGAACGTTGCCGGGCCAATCGAGTTGGCTGAGGTATTCCTCGGTGTCGGGCAGCAGGCGCTTGGGCTCCACATTGAGTTCATTGCCAGCGATGGTAAAGAAGTGCTGCATCAGCTTGGGAATGTCTTCCCGGCGCTCGGCGAGTTTGGGGAGGTGGATGCGGATAACGTTTAGGCGATGAAATAAATCCTCGCGGAAGCTGTTGTCTTGCACCAGCTTTTCAAGATTTTGGTGGGTGGCCGCGATAATGCGAACATCGACTTTCACCGGGGTATGCCCCCCCACGCGGTAGAACTCACTGTCGGCGAGTACCCGCAACAGGCGGGTTTGGGTTTCGGCGGGCATATCGCCTATTTCGTCCAGAAAAAGCGTACCGCCATCGGCCTGCTCAAAGCGTCCGCGACGCTGGGCAGTGGCACCGGTGAAGGCCCCTTTTTCGTGGCCAAAGAGTTCCGATTCCATCAGGTCCTTGGGGATCGCAGCCATATTCAGCGCGATAAAAGGTTTGCTGGCCCTCGGGCTGTGGCGGTGGAGGGCCTGAGCGACAAGCTCTTTACCGGTACCGGATTCGCCGTTAATCAGTACCGTGATATTGGACTGGGACAAGCGGCCAATGGCGCGAAACACCTCCTGCATCGCGGGTGCTTCGCCGATAATTTCGGTGCTCTCCAGCGGCACTTCCTCGGGCAGTACCGGGCGGTTCTTATTGGCGTGTTGCAGGGCGCGCTGGGTTGTTGCCAATACCTCGTCGACGTCGAAGGGTTTGGGCAGGTATTCAAAGGCGCCTCCTTGATAGGAGGCAACGGCGCTATCCAAATCTGAGTGGGCGGTGGTAATAATCACCGGCAAATCGGGGTGGATGTCGCTGATGCGCGACAGCAGTTTTAAGCCATCGATACCCGGCATGCGGATATCGCTGATAACCGCGTCGGGCACCCCCGACTCCAGCTGAGCAAGCAGGGCATCGCCATTTTCGAAGCTGCGGGTTTCAATGCCGGCCTGGTTGAGGGCTTTTTCGAGTACCCAGCGAATCGATTTGTCGTCGTCGGCAATCCATACGGTGTTGCTATAGCTCATCGGTTTTGCTCCACGGGTATAAACAGCGAAAACTCCGTGCGACCGGGTTCGCTGTGGCATTCAATAAGGCCTTGGTGATGGTTGAGAATGGACTGTGAGATCGACAGTCCAAGCCCAGAGCCGTCGGCGCGGCCGCTGATCATTGGCAGGAATATCGACGGTGCCAGGTCTTCGGGTATGCCCGGGCCGTTATCGATAATGTCCACGCGGCACACCAGTCGGTGGCGGTGAGAGCCAATGGTAAATTGGCGCAGCGTTCTGCTGCGCAGGGTAATTTGTGCGCCGTCTTCAGGAGGGGATTGTTTCAGCGCCTGAAGCGCGTTGCGGACGATGTTGAGTACCGCCTGAATTAATTGCTCGCGATCGCCGATGATGTCGGGGATGCTGGGGTCGTAATCGCGGATGATGCTTAACTCCTCGCCTCCCTCAACCTCCACTAGCTGGCGCACGCGCTCCAGCACTTCATGGATATTGGTGGGCAGCTGGTTGGGCATCTTATTGGGCCCCAGCATATTGTCGACCAGGTTTCGCAGGCGGTCGGCCTCTTCGATAATGATGTTGGTGTAATCGTGCAGGCGCGGGTCGTCGAGTTCGCGTGCCAGCAGCTGCGCCGCACCGCGCAAGCCGCCGAGCGGATTTTTCACTTCGTGGGCAATGCCGCGCAGCAGCGCTTTGCTGTTTTGCTGGGAAGATAGCAGGCCTTCTTCGCGACTGATGCGAAGCAGTCGATCCAGCGGCTGCAGCTCGATGATAAGAGACGTTCGCGGGTGTTCCACGATCGGCGTTACTGCATAGTCCACCGTGATTTCGTCGCCGGAGCGCAGGGTTAATACTGTTTCCCGTTTAGTGAATGCCTCGCGGTTGTTGATGGCGTCCAGCAGTTTCACAACGGTGTCTTCGTCTTCGTGAAAAAGGTGGGTGATGGCCTCGCCGTGGATGCGCTGGTCAGACACCGCCAGCAGCGACTCTGCCGCCGGGTTGATATAACTCACGGTGAGGTTGGGCTCGACCAGTAGGATCGCCGTTTTCAGGTTGTCGAGTATGTGGTGGTGCAAATTCGCTGGGGGCATGGGCTCGCCACTGTCTTCATTATGGTTCATTGCAAAGCAATAATTAGGCCAGTGCCCCGGAATGGGGGCGTTGTTATTGAGTGGGCGCTAATTGGGCGTTGTATATGGCGTGGCGCGGTGCTGCGCCGCTGAGGCTGGCCCCGCGATGGCGCGCGCGACCGCCGCTATTGTCTTAGTGTGCACCAATTTGGTGCTTTGTGTATAGCTTTGCTGGAGGGTCAGTTGTTTGGCCAGTGGGCCACGACTGAAACAGTGTCTCGACTCAGCTTTTCCCCGTTTGGGCCGAGGACTTCTGCGCTGATTTGGTGCCGGCCGCGGCTCAGGCGCTCAATGCGTGCAGAGGTGGCGCTTCCCCGGCTAAGGGTTTTGCCATTGACGGCGATGCGCAGGCTTTCGTCGCCGCGCAGGGGGCGCTGGAGCTTTACATTAACGGCGGTGGGAATGCGGCCATTGGGGAATACCTGGCCGTCGCGCGGCTGGATTATTTGTACCTTGATTGAGGCCGGTACGGGGGTGGCATGGCGGTCCAGCTTGGCCGGTGGTGGCGGCGACACAGCCGGCGTGGTGTTTACCGGGGGTAGATCGACCGGGCTGCCGCCGTCGCGGGGAGAGTCACTGTAAACGGTGCGACCCTGTTCGTCGGTATGACGATAGATTTCTGCATGCAGTGGGCTGCAGAGTACGCTCGCTACGCAAATAAGGCTCAGCAGACGATACATAAAAAGCCCTCGCTATCACTTTTCTGTAGTGTGCGACGAGTTGATAGGCGCGGCAAGGTTTAAAAAAAGACAGGCAAAAAAAAGCCCGCCGAAGCGGGCTTTTTCGCACAAGGCGTATTAAACGCTGTAGTACATGTCGAACTCAACGGGGTGAGTTGTCATGTTCAGGCGCTCGATTTCCTCAGACTTCAGCTCGATGTAAGCATCGATCATGTCGTCGTCGAATACGCCGCCAGCGGTCAAGAAGGCGCGGTCTGCATCCAGTGCTTGCAGCGCTTGCTCCAGGCTAGACGCAACAGTCGGGATTTCAGCCGCTTCTTCTGCAGGCAGGTCGTACAGATCTTTGTCTGCCGCATCGCCAGGGTGGATCTTGTTCTGGATACCGTCAAGGCCAGCCATCAGCAGGGCCGCGAAGGCCAGGTAGGGGTTCGCAGAGGGATCTGGGAAGCGAACTTCTACGCGGCGTGCTTTCGGGTTAGTGATGAATGGAATACGGATAGACGCTGAGCGGTTACGTGCTGAGTAAGCCAGCATAACCGGTGCTTCAAAGCCGGGAACCAGGCGCTTGTACGAGTTAGTAGAAGCGTTAGCAAAGGCGTTGATCGCGCGAGCGTGCTTGATGATACCGCCAATGTAGTACAGAGCTGTTTCAGACAGGCCGCCGTAAGCGTCGCCAGTAAACAGGTTTTGGCCGTCTTTGCTCAGTGACATGTGCACGTGCATGCCGCTACCGTTGTCGCCGACAACAGGCTTGGGCATGAAAGTAGCGGTCTTGCCGTAGGCGTGAGCGACGTTGTGTACGCAGTACTTAAGTACCTGTACTTCGTCAGCTTTTTTCACAGCAGAGTTAGGGCCAACACCGATTTCACACTGACCAGCAGTACCTACTTCGTGGTGGTGTACTTCAACTTCCAGACCCATGTCGGTCATTGCGTTGCACATTGCTGCGCGCAGGTCGTGCAGGCTGTCGACAGGTGGTACGGGGAAGTAACCGCCTTTAACGCCAGGACGGTGACCGGTGTTGCCTTCTTCGAAGCTGTTGCCAGAAACCCAGGCGGCTTCGTCAGAAGAAATCGCGTAGCTCGCGCCTTCCATTGCCACTTTCCACTTCACGTCGTCAAACACGAAGAATTCGGGCTCGGGGCCAAACAGAGCGCTGTCGGCGATGCCAGCAGAGCGCATGTAGTCTTCAGCGCGCTGAGCGATAGAGCGTGGGTCACGGTTGTAGCCCTGCATAGTAGAAGGCTCAACGATGCCGCAGCGAATGATGATAGTGGGCTCGTCGGTGAAGGGGTCGAGAACAGAGGCCTCGTCGTCTGGCATGAGGATCATGTCTGACTCGTTAATGCCTTTCCAGCCTGAGATCGATGAGCCATCGAACATTTTGCCTTCTTCGAAGAAGCCCGCGTCGATTTCGCTCACCGGCATGGTGACGTGTTGTTCTTTACCTTTAGTGTCGGTGAAGCGCAGGTCCGCCCACTTCACGTCATTATCGGCGATTAACTTCAGAGTGTTCTCTGACATTCTTAACATCCTCCAATATAGAGTCTTGTAGTCGATTCGGCGTGGCCGAAAGCAGTGGCGATTATAGGTTCATTGCCGCGTGCCGCATAGCGACATCTGCATAGAACCGAAAGTAAACACGCATATGCGCTGCGGGCCGTAGCGCCGCTGTTTCTGTTCAAAATTTATAGAGCAATATGCGTGCCATATTTTTGTGCTGGTTTTTTGTTCAAAATCCGAGCGAAAAACCCACTTTGCCTGAAAACTGTGCGTTTTGCCAAAAAGTGCGCACCAATATAGTGCTTTGGTGTTTCATTTTGGTGCGTTGTCGGGGTTTCTGCGGAGCTGAAGCGTTTTAAGTGAACCGCTATAATGCCCGCCCAGCTATCTCCGTGGTGCCACAATGAAGTTCATCGTAAAGCTCTTCCCTGAAATTATCATCAAGAGCAAGCCTGTTCGCAAAAAGTTCATCAAACAGTTGCGCGATAACCTGCGCAAGCTGCTGATCCCGATTGACCCTGAACTCCATATCGTTCGTGAATGGGACCGTATCACTATTGAAACCCAGTGTCGTGCCGACGCCGATATTGCGGCGATATTGGCAGTGTTGGGCAATACCCCGGGCATTGCTCATGTCGTCGAGGTGGCGGAGTACCCCTTGGTAGATGTGCACGATATCTATGAAAAGGTCCGGGACGCCGTTGGCGATAGCTTGCGTGGTAAAACCTTTGCGGTGCGCTGCAAACGCACGGGTGATCACGAGTTCAATTCCAATGAGGTTGAACGCTACGTCGGTGGTGGCTTAAATCAGTATTCAGAAACGGGTGGGGTGAAGCTGAAAAACCCCGATGAAGTGGTGCGCGTCGAAGTCCGTCACAATCAGTTCTTTGTTGTCAGGCGACGCCACGAAGGGCTGGGTGGCTACCCCATCGGCACCGTCGACTCCGTTGTTAGCCTGATTTCCGGTGGCTTTGATTCCACGGTGTCCAGTTACATGACAATGAAGCGGGGCATGCGCACGCATTTTTGCTTTTTCAATCTCGGTGGTCGTGAGCACGAGGTGGGGGTGAAAGAAGTCGCGCTGTATCTCTGGCAGAAGTTTGGTGCGTCGCATCGCGTGAAATTTATCAGCGTGCCATTTGAAGATGTTGTCGCCGAAATTTTGAAGAATGTTGAGAACTCACAGATGGGGGTGATTCTCAAGCGCATGATGTTGCGCGCTGCCGAACAGGTTGCGGCGGAGCTGGAGGCGCCAGCGCTGGTGACTGGTGAGGCGGTGTCTCAGGTGAGTAGTCAGACGCTAACCAACCTCTCTGTGATCGATCAGGTGACTGATACCCTGGTGTTGCGCCCGCTGATCACCACCGACAAGTTGGATATTATCAATACCGCGTCCAGAATTGGCACCGAGCAATTTGCCGCGAATATGCCTGAATACTGCGGTGTGATTTCTGTGAAGCCCACCACGCGCGCGCGCCCGGAGCGGATTGCTGCGGAGGAAGAGAAGTTCGATTTTTCAGTGCTTGAGCGCGCGGTTGCCAGTGCCAAATATATCAACATCGACAAATTGGCAGATGAAGAGGTCAGCCATACCGAGGTCGAGGTGCTGCCGATTCCCTTGGCTGACGCCGTGGTGCTGGATGTGCGCCACCCCGATGAAGTTGACCGCAAGCCGCTCAAGTTGGAACGCAATCGCGTGGCGTGCATGCCCTTTTATGAATTGCATAAGCGCTGCGTTGAGCTCGATCGCGACACGGTCTACCAGCTGTATTGCGACAAGGGAGTGATGAGTCGTCTGCATGCTGCACACCTGCTTGAGCAGGGTTACGACAACATTAAGGTGTATCGCCCCTCATGACTATCTACACGCAACCGCCGTTATTTGATGTCGAGATAGCGCCTCGCTGGGCCGATCAAGACAGCCTGGGGCATATCAATCACGTGCAGTACTTCTCTTATCTTGAAGAGGCGCGAGTGCACTGGCTGCGCTCCGAGGAAATGCTAGCCCTGGGCGGCTTTCGGCTTGTGATTGCGGCCATCGCTTTGAATTACCGGCAGGAGTGGCGGCACGGCCGATCGCTGCGGGCGCGCGCCTGGGTTACGCGCGTGGGGAACAGTAGCTTTAGTTTGCGGCAAGCGCTATTTAGTGACGATGGTGAGCAGCTGGTGGCAGAGGGCGATGCCACCCTGGTACATGTGAATGAGGATCACCGGCCGGAGGCTATTTCTGCTGCTGCCAGGGCCGTACTGGCGCGGTCGCTGATCGAAAGCTAGCGCTTTTGCCGCGTCAGGGCGTAGCCAAATTGAAGTTATACAGTTTGAAGCGTTGATCTTGCAGGGTCAGCGTTGCGGTCATGATCGCGCTGCCGTTTTCGAAATAAAGCTTGCTGCTGTAACTGAGTCGCGGCGAGTCTGCAAAGAGAGATAGGGCGCCACTCAGGCGAGAAAAGCGCAGCTCATCCATGCGCTGATATTGCCCTAAATGCTGGTATTGCGCGCTGAGTGCAGCCAGTTGCTTATCATTGACTTGCGCCAGTGTTTCGCGGCTGAGCTGGGCGCGCAGCGCTGCGGGCTGCCAGCTCGAAATGCTGCTCAGTGCCGTGTCTAAATAACTGCGCGCGGGCTCGCCGTACTGCTCTTCGACTTGGCTGCTGTAGTAATACAGGCCACCAAAGGCAATGAGACCAACCAAAATAAAGCTGCGGAGCAGGGTGCTGTTCACAAGTGATCCTAAATGAGGTGCTAGCGGTATCAGTGGCGCATAAGCCAGCCGAGTAGGCCCAGGCTGTGCAGGAACACCGCGATAATGCCCAGTGGCGCAATGTAGCGCAACAAAAAGCGCCAGGCTTTGAAGACCTTGGCGTGCAATATGCCGGTTTCGTCGAGCACCCGGTCGCCAGGCATCAGCCAGCCGACAAATACCGCGATTAACAGGCCGCCAAGCGGCAGCATAACGTTGGCCGTCAGGTAGTCCAGGGCGTTGAACACGGACTCGTAATGAATGCTCGCGATGCCGCCCAGCCATGCGATACCGGCCAAGCCGAAGGTGGATACTGGCCGCTTGACGCCGTGCTTTTCCAGCCACGCGACGCCCGGCTCAATAAGGGAGATCGACGAACTGAGTGCGGCGATGCTCACCAGCGTGAAAAACAGGGTGCCGAAAAAGATGCCGCCGCTCATGTTGGAGAACGCGATCGGCAGTGTGACAAACATCAGCCCTGGCCCTTGGCCCGGTGTTAAGTCGTTAGCGAAGACCAGCGGGAACATCGCCATGCCCGCCAATAGGGCAATAATGGTATCCAGTGCGGCGATCGTCATGACGGTTTTACCGATGGACGAATGCCCGGGAAAGTATGCGCCGTAGGCCATGATGGCGCCCATGCCAAGGCTCAGGGTAAAAAAGGCGTGCCCCATCGCTACCAGTATTGCCTCGCCGTTTAGGCGGCTAAAATCCGTGTCGAACATAAAGTGCAGCCCGGCTTCGAAATCGCCGTTTACTGCGCTGTAGCCCACCAGTAGTAACAGGAAGAAAAACAGCATGGGCATCAAAATGTCGACGGCCTTGCCGATGCCCTGTGTGACCCCTGCTGCCACAACGCCGGCAGTGAGCACGCAGAACACGCTGTGCCAAAGCAGCTGCTGGCTGTTGCTGGCGAGTAAGCCGCTGAAATTGCTCTCGATTTGTGCCGGGTCTAAATTGCTGTAAGTGCCGCCGATACTCTGTGATACGTATTCCAACGCCCAGCCAGCGACAACGCTGTAAAACATCATGATAAGCAGGCCGGCGAGCATGCCGACACCCCCGATCACGCCCCAGTAGCGACTGCGTCCGCTTTCTTTTGCCAGTTTGGCCATTGAGTCGGCGGGGTCGCTGCGCCCGGCGCGGCCGAGCATAACTTCGGCAATCATTACGGGAATGCCGATCATCAATATGCAGGCGAGATAAACCAGTACAAATGCACCGCCGCCATATTCACCGGTGATGTAGGGAAATTTCCAAATGTTGCCAAGGCCGACGGCTGAGCCTGTGGCGGCAAGTATAAATGTCCAGCGCGATTTCCATGTCACGCCCTCGGGGGCCGAAAGGGCTTTACTCATATTATTTTTCCGTCGCGGGAAGGCTTTTTTGGGAATTGTAGCGGTAAATGGTACTTCGGCCCAAGGTTTGGCCAGTGCGGTGGCCGAGGAAACACTGGCAATATGTCGTAGATGCTGATGAGTTGTGCGTATCTCGGCGCCGCTGGTGTATACTGCGCGCCCAAATTTATCCGACGACGACCTCGCCCATGATTGATAAGCTGCGCAATATTGCCATCATCGCCCACGTTGACCACGGTAAAACGACCCTGGTTGATAAACTGCTGAGTCAGTCGGGTACGCTCGACCGCCGCAACCAAGACACCGAGCGTGTTATGGACTCCAATGATCAGGAGAAAGAGCGCGGCATTACCATCCTTGCTAAGAACACCGCGATCCGCTGGAACGACTACCGCATTAACATTGTGGACACCCCAGGGCACGCCGACTTTGGCGGTGAAGTTGAGCGGGTGTTGTCGATGGTTGATTGTGTACTGCTGCTGGTAGACGCCGTAGACGGCCCCATGCCGCAGACACGCTTCGTTACACAAAAAGCGTTCGAGCGCGGTCTCAAGCCCATTGTTGTCGTCAATAAAGTCGACCGCCCAGGCTCTCGCCCTGACTGGGTAATCGACCAGGTCTTTGACCTGTTCGACCGCCTGGGTGCGACCGACGAACAGCTTGATTTCCCCATCATTTACGCATCTGCCTTGAACGGTATTGCCGGCCCAGAGGCCGACGAGCTGGCGGAGGATATGACGCCACTGTTTGAGATGATCGTGGATAAAGTGCCTTCGCCAGATGTCGATGTTGACGGCCCGCTGCAAATGCAAATTTCAGCGCTGGACTACAACAGCTATGTCGGCGTTATCGGTGTTGGCCGCATCACCCGCGGTACCATGAAGCCCAATGAGCAGGTTGTGGTTGTTGGCGCCGATGGTAAGCAGCGCAAAGGGCGTGTGCTCACGGTGATGGGTTATCACGGTCTGGAGCGTGTTGAAGTCGAGCAAGCACAAGCCGGCGATATTGTATGTATCACCGGTATCGAAGGCTTAAATATTTCCGATACCATCTGTTCGCCCAGTCAGCCGGAAGCGTTGCCAGCGCTGACCGTTGACGAGCCCACAGTCAGTATGACCTTCCAGGTTAACGATTCACCGTTTGCCGGTTTGGAAGGCAAGTTTGTTACCTCGCGTAATATCAACGACCGTCTCCAGCAAGAGCTGATCCACAATGTGGCGCTGCGGGTTGAGCAGGGCGACAGCCCCGACAAATTCAAAGTGTCCGGTCGCGGTGAGCTGCACTTGTCGGTATTGATTGAAACCATGCGTCGCGAGGGTTTTGAGCTGGGTGTGTCACGCCCTGAAGTTGTTCAGCGAGAAATTGACGGCGTTCTGCAAGAGCCCTACGAGCAGGTCGTTATCGACGTTGAAGAGCAGCACCAAGGTGCCGTCATGGAAGAGTTAGGGCTGCGAAAGGCAGAGCTGACCAACATGGAGCCCGATGGCAAAGGTCGCGTTAAGCTTGAGTTTATTGCGCCTGCGCGTGGCCTGATCGGCTTCCGTGGTCAATTCCTGACGCTGACCTCGGGCAGCGGCATTATGACCACAGTCTTCGACCACTACGGTGAAGTGAAGGGCGGTGAGATGGCCAAGCGCCAAAACGGCGTATTGGTCTCGATGGTGAAGGGCAAAACCCTTGCCTACGGTTTGTTTAACCTGCAGGATCGCGGCCGCTTGTTCCTCGGCCACGCTGAGGAAATTTACGAAGGGCAGATTATCGGTTTGCACAGCCGTAGCAACGACCTGGTGGTGAATGCGACCAAGGCCAAGCAGCTGACTAACGTTCGCGCTTCTGGCACCGATGACGCGCTGACGCTGACGCCGCCGGTACGTCATACCCTTGAGCAAGCGCTCGAGTTTATTGAAGACGACGAGTTGGTGGAAGTGACGCCGAAGAGTATTCGCCTGCGTAAAAAACTGCTAACGGAAAACGAGCGCAAACGCGCGGCAAAATAATTTGCCTGGGGCGAGGGCGGGCAAGCCGTCCCTCGCTGCGCTACACTGAAGGTCTCCGCTGTTAATCGACCTCAGGTGCGCTGAATGTTGGCACTTTATCCCGATATCAAACCTTATCAACGTCATCGTCTGGCTGTTCAAGCCCCCCACGTTCTCTATGTAGAAGAATCTGGTAACCCGGACGGTATCCCCGTGCTATTTGTGCACGGCGGTCCCGGTGCAGGTTGCAGCCCTAAGGCGCGCTGCTTTTTTGACCCTGAGGTCTACCGCATTATTTTGTTTGACCAGCGCGGCTGTGGCCAATCCGAGCCCCATGCCTGTTTGGACAACAATACGACGCAAGCGCTGATCGAAGATATGGAAGCTATTCGAGAGCATTTGGGTGTACATCACTGGGTGCTGTTTGGTGGCTCCTGGGGATCCACGCTCAGTATTGCCTATGCACAACGTCACCCGAGCCGCGTGCTGGCGATGATATTGCGCGGTATATTTTTGTGCCGTCCTCAGGAGCTTCAGTGGTTTTACGAGGAGGGAGGTGCGAGCCGCGTTTTTCCCGATTACTGGCAGGAGTTTGATGAGGCTGCCCATCGCCAGCCCGGTGAGAGCTGGATCGAGGCTTATCACCGGCAGTTGCACGGCAGTAATGAACTGGCGCGGATGTCCGCCGCAAAGGCTTGGTGCCACTGGGAGGGGCGCTGCTCAACGCTGCGCCCTAACCACGATGTTGAGTCGCATTTGCTGGACGCTCACACCGCTGTGGCGATGGCGCATATCGAGAATCACTTTTTCCGCAGTGACCCGTACCTGTTGAGTCAGGAAATCCTGGATAATATGTCGGCGTTGGCAGATATCCCCGGGGTTATTGTCCACGGTCGTTACGATATGATCTGCCCGCTGGACAACGCGATGACGCTATCGCAATACTGGCCAGCCGCCGAGTTGTTCGTGGTTCGCGATGCCGGGCACTCCGCTTTTGAGCCGAGCATGAGTGATGCCCTGGTTAAGGCAACAGATGAGATTGCCGAGGTGCTGGTACGGCAGTTTTCGGGCGAGGGCGCATAATACTGCGCCACGGATTTACGTATTGAGAATTGAATGAAAGCACTACTTCAACGGGTTCGCCACGCGAAGGTCGAGGTTGATCAGCACTGTGTTGGTGAAATTAGTCAGGGAATATTGTTGTTTCTCGGGCTGGAAAAACACGACAGTGAAACCGAGCTGGAAAAGTTATTGGAAAGGGTACTGAATTACCGCATTTTTTCCGATGAGCAGGGGCGTATGAATTTGTCGCTGCGCGACATTGATGGCGGGCTGTTGGTGGTTTCCCAGTTTACCCTCGCTGCACAAACCAGTAAGGGGCGGCGCCCCGGATTTTCAACGGCCGCGGAACCCGAGCATGCTCGCCAGCTTTACGATCATGCCCTGGCGTGGCTTTCTCCTCGCCAGGCAAAACTGGCAAGCGGAGAATTTGGCGCGGATATGCAGATCTCTCTGCTCAATGACGGGCCGGTGACTTTTCTACTGGAATCGTAACGTTATCCCACTCCCGACAGATTTATGGCGACGCGGTTCCCGCGTTTTTGCCGTTTTTTGCGTCTGTGTCAACTTCTTCACAAAGCCGGTTTTTTCGGTGAACTCAGTAATATGAGCTCGTCTAAAAGGCATCTATTGGCAAAAAAAGGATGTCTTATGAAGCGCATTACACCGACTCTAATGGTTCCCGCGGGCTTTCTTGCACTGGCGGTCAGCTCACCACTGATGGCAAAGGAATTTAGCTACAGTTATGCGGAATTAGGGGTGGCTGATATTGAGGTGGATGATCGCGATGGCGACTACCTTTATGGTGGCGGCTCGCTGGCCTTGGATCGCAATGTATTTATTCGCGCGTCAGTGGGTAATCTGGATTTTGATCCCGGTGAGGCCGATGTGGTGAGCCTCGGTGTGGGCCACCCGATGCGGATTTCTGAGCGCAGCGACTTAGTATTGGCGCTGGACTATAGCTATACCGATCCCGACCGGGGTGACAACGACATTGATACCTTGGCAGCGAGTGTGCAATCACGCACCTGGCTGACCAATAATATAGAGGGTAATCTCAGTGCGGGTTATGCCCACGCAGATTACGATAAGGGTGATGATAGCGGCGCTGTGCTCGGTGCTGGTGTGCGACTCTACGTGACGCCGCTGGTCTCTGTGGCAGCGGAGCTGAATCGCAGCTTTGTTGGCGACCTGGATACAGACAGCTTTGGCATTAGTGGCCGCGTGCAGTTTTAACTGCGGCGGCAGCAAAAAAACGGCGCAGGGAGCGCCGTTTTTTTTGCACGCTTCAGAGGGTTTTTGGGCTCAGTCGTTTAGCAAAAAACTGGCTGATGTCATGGGCGATAAAAAACAGGATTGGCACTAAAAATAATGTGACCGCCGTGGCAAACAATATACCGAAGCCAACGGAAGTGGCCATTGGTTTGATGAATTGCGCCTGTATTGATGTTTCCAGCTGAATGGGCAGTAGCCCCAAAAAAGTGGTCAGTGAGGTCAGTATCACCGCGCGAAAGCGCATCTGTCCGGCTTCGACCACGGCTTTGAGTTTTTCCTCCCCCTCGGAAACCTTCTGGTTGATGAAGTCCACCAGAACCAGCGAGTCATTCACCACCACCCCGGCGAGCGCAACCACACCGATAATAGACAGCATGCTCAGATCATTGCCGGTGAGCCAGTGTCCAATAATGGCGCCTGCCACTGAAAAGGGAATTGCCGACATGATATACAGCGGCTGGATATAGGACTTCAGCGGAATGGCCAGTGCGGCAAAAATCAGCAGTAATACCAGCGCCCCCATCACCTGCAGTTCGCGAGTGTCTTTTTGCTGCTCTTCCACCTGGCCGGTGTAGTAATAGCTAACCGCAGGGAATTGTTTCAGTAGTGTGGGCATTACGTCCCGATCGAGCTTGGCGACCACCGCATCGGGTTCAATGGTGGCTTTGTCGATGCCTGTTTGGATATTGACCACGCGCTTTCTGTCGACCCGTTTGATGCTGGAAATGCCGGAGGAATATTGCGCTTCGGCCACTTCACTGAAGGGTACCCGCTCACCACTAGGCAGCTTGATCCACAATTGCTCCAGGGTTTCCAGCGTGTTGCGCTCGGCGAGTGGCAATCTCGCGTAGACTCGCACTTCGTGACGGCCGCGTTGGAAACGCTGAATTTCAGCGCCAAAGAAGGCTTGGCGCACTTGGCGGGCAATTTCAGCCTGGCCGAGGCCCAGCAATTCGCCGGCGGGTTTAATGCGAATATCCACCTCCGGTGCGCCGGCGCCAAAGGTATCGCGGATATCGAATACGCCGCTTATTTGCTGAAGCTCCGCTTTGAGCCACTGTGCGGCGCGCTGCAGTTCAGCGAGGTCGTCAGACTCTAACGCGACGTCGAGGTCGACGCCTTCGCCAGGGCCCGCTTTCGCATCGAAGCTCAGCTGTTTAATACCGGGGAGCGGGCCGATCGCTTCTCGCCACCACTGGGCGAGAATAACGGAATCGATTTGCCGTTGTTCCGAGGGGACGAGGGACGCCCAAATTCTTGCCTGGTCGTCGGAGCTGCTCAGGGTTTCAATATTGCTAATGGCGTCGACATCTTCACCAGTACGTTCGCGGTAGCGCTCATTGACGGTCGTCGCCGCCGCCTCGATTTTCAGTGCGTAGTCATGAGTGAGCTGGTAGGGCGCGCTGGGCGGCAGTCGCAGGCTAATTACGATCTGGTCTGAGGGAACATCGGGGAAGAACACCATGCGGACAATGCCAGCGGGTACCAGGCTGAGAACGACGATAAAGCCGGCCACAAATACAGCGAGGCTGACATAGCGATACGCAAGCAAGGTTTGCAACGCTGGGCGATAAATATTGTACACAAACGCTTTTAGCTGGCGGTCAAAGCCGTTTTGCAGGGCGGCGATGGGGCCGGTGGATTTTTTATCCAGTTTGATATGACGAAGGTGGGCGGGCAGGATCAGCTTGGTTTCTATCAGAGAAAAAATCAGGCAGAAGATCACGACCACCGCGATATTGGAGCCAAAGCGGCCGATGTGCGAGGTCATTGTCAGCATTGGGGTGAAGGCGATAATAGTCGTAAGCACGCCAAAAATTGTCGCTGTCGAGACGCGTTTTACCCCGTGAATAATGCTGTCTAAGCCTTGCTGTTCTCTCTCCAGATAGCTGTAGGCACTCTCGCCGGTAACAATGGCATCGTCCACCACAATGCCCAGCACCAGCAAAAAACCGAATAGCGACATCAGGTTTATCGAGTAGTCGAAAAAGCCAAGGTTCATTACCATCATGGCGCCAAGAAAGCTGAATGGCACGCCGATTAACACCCAAAATGCCATGCTCAGGCGTAAAAATAGCGCCAGTGCCAATAGAACTAAAATGCCCCCTTGCAGCGCATTTTTGAGTAGTAGGTCGATTCGGCCTTTGAGGATACGCGAGTTATCGAACCAGACATTGAGGCTGACGCCATCGGGTAATTC
Source organism: uncultured Spongiibacter sp. (assembly GCF_964011655.1). Classification (NCBI taxonomy): domain Bacteria; kingdom Pseudomonadati; phylum Pseudomonadota; class Gammaproteobacteria; order Cellvibrionales; family Spongiibacteraceae; genus Spongiibacter; species uncultured Spongiibacter sp. Next base: position 94,901 of record NZ_CAXGPO010000005.1, read on the forward strand.
CAGTTGCTTCTGGGCGGCGTAGTCTTTGACTAACTGGCTGACATCGAGGGTGCTCTGGCGGCCGACGGTGAAGATTGTGAGCCGCGCGCCGTTGGCGCCATTCAGTCGGCTGAGAATAGGCTGCTCGCTGAAACCATCGCGCACATTGGCAATATCGCCTAGCAGCAAACGGGTGCCGTCCGGGCGGGTGAGTAGCGGAATGCGGCGATATTCATCGCCACTGTAGGCCTGACCTTGTGAGCGAAGAGTAATCGTACCGCTGTCGGTGCGAACATTGCCGCCGGGTAAGTTTTCGGATCGACTGCGAATGAGCGTTACCACTTGGTCGAAGCTCAGGCCGTACTGGCGAAGTGTGCTGTCGGAGAGCTCGATGGCCACCTCGTAATCGCGTACACCGACGAGTTCAATCTGGGTAATCTCGCCAGTGGCCAGCAGGTCGTCGCGCACGTCGTCCGCAAGGGCTTTGAGTTGATGCTCGCTAAGTTTTTCGCCAGCGATACTCAGGTTGATGGTGTGATTCTTGGCCAGTATTTCTTCAATGATGGGTTTTTCGGCATTGGCGGGAAACGACGTGATGGCGTTAACGCGGGAGGTGACATCGTTGAGCACCGGCGCCATATCGGTCTTGGGCTGCATTTGCACTAGCACTGTGGCGACATTCTCATTGGCTTCGGCAATGATGTCGTCGACGTCTTCCATATCCTGCAGGGCTTCTTCAATTTTGATCAGAATGCCCTCCTCTACCTCGCTGGGGGAGCTGCCAGGGTAGGGAACAGTGATACGGATCATCTCCAGTGGGATCGTGGGGAAGACCTCTTTGCGCAAATCTAACAGGGAGACCAGCCCGGCGAGCATCACCACGGCCATTAACAGATTGGCGGCGACAGGATTGCGGGCCATCCAGCCAATGGCGCCACTGCGGCGATCATAGGGGGTCATAGCGACTCGACTCTAACTTTCATGCCCTCGGTCATAATGTCGAGGCGGCTGAGTACCAGCTGGTCGCCGATGTTTATGTCTCCTCTTACCACGGCGTATTGGGCATTCTTTTGCAGTAGGGTTACCGCCACGCTCTGCAATTGCTGCTGTGGGTCGAGGCGGTAAACGAAGCGGTTTTCAAAAACCGCGCTCGCGGGAATGCGAAACGCGTCGTCAAATTCAACGCCGTGAATGTCGGCGCGAACAAACTGACCGATGCGCAACGCCGGCTTGGTTGCGTAGGGGGCATCCAGCACTGCCACGGCATAGGCGACCCGAGTCGCGTCGTCCAATTGTTGATTGAGGCGACCGAGGCGCGCTTGCCAGCGACCGGTTTGTTGGTCGATGGCATGGAGCGTAACGCTGGCGCCATCGACTGCCTCCAGCATCTCTAACTCGGCGTGGCTAATCGGCAGGGGAATCTCTACTTGGTCGACCGCTTGAAAGCTGGCGAGGACACTGCCGGGAGCCACATACTGCCCGAGAGCCACTTGTTTGATACTGACCAGCGCTTCCATCGGCAGCGAGATTTCTGTCCGCGAAAGGTCGACATTGGCCTTGCGGATTTGCGCTTTGGCGGCGGCAATCTGGGCGCGCGCCCGTCGAATTTGCGGGTGGCGAGGGTTGCGGGTTTCAAAGCGGCTGCGGGTGTCTGCCAGGGCTAGCTCGGCATCGCGCAGGGCGAGTAGCGCCTGGGCTTCTGCCAGTTTGTATTGGCTGCGGTCTACTCTGGCGATGGGGGTATCGGCAGCGATAATGGCGCCGACCTCCAGCGCAGGGTTCACCCAGGTGATTCTGCCGGCGACGTCACTGGTTAATTGCAAGGTGGTTTTTGCTCTCACCGTGCCGTGCGAGCCAAGGGTCATCGCGGCCCCTTGGCGCTCGATGGTGTGCACCTGCACAAGCGGTTGCTCGTCCACGCGGGGTTGGGATGCAAGCTCTGGCCGGCTGCTGATAAGCACCTTGGCCAGTAGCAGTGCGCCGATAACGATTAACGGTGGTAGTACGAACTTGAGGCGTTTTCTTAACACGGTAATCGCGATCCCTGAAATTGCTGCCTATAAAGGTGTTATTCCCAGCCAGAGTTAATTTGAGGTGGCCGGGCTGTTGTTGCCGCCATCGCGCTGTTGGAAGCGCTGTTTCTTTCTATATGGGAATACGTCGGCGACATAACCGTTGCGAATCTTGTCCTGCAGCTCGCGCCAGTAATCGGGGTCGTAGAGGTCGCTGTGCAACTCGTCAAATACCTTCTTGGCGCGCTGATTCCCTGAGAAGAACAGGCGAAACTCTTCCGGGAACACATCCTCGGGTTTGACCTCATACCAGGGGTGAGTGGCCATGGCCTGCTCCTCTGTTTTGGGCTCTGGCAGGCGGCGGAAGTTACAGTCGGTCAGCGGACAAATTTCGTCGTAGTCATAGAACACCACGCGTCCGTGGCGGGTAACACCAAAGTTTTTAAGCAGCATATCGCCGGGGAAAATATTCCCCGCGGCGAGCTGTTTAATGGCGCTGCCGTATTCGTCCATCACGCTGTAAAGCTGCTCTTCGTTGCAGTCTTTCAGGTAGAGGTTGAGAGGAATCATTTTCCGCTCAATATAGACGTGCTTGAGTATCAACACATTGCCGTGCTCCTCGACCAACGAGGGAGCCTCTTTGTAGAGCTCGGCCATGAGCTCGTCGGAGAAACGGCGGCGGTCAAAGGCCAGGTTGTTAAACTCCTGGGTGTCGGCCATGCGGCCGCCGCGGTCCCAGCGTTTTACCAGGCTGTAGCATTTCCTAACGTGTTCCCGGCTCATCTCTTTAGGGGGCGTGAACTTGTCTTTGATAACTTTGTACACGTACCCGAAGTCTGGCCGGGTGAATACCAGCATCACCATGCCCTTGATCCCGGGGGCGATCACGTAGGGATCTTCGCTGTTTAACGTATCGTTGACGGCAAAGCGGTAAAACTCGGTTTTACCGTGCTTTTGCATACCGATTGCGTTGTAGAGTTCAAACACCTCTTTGTGCGGCATGAGGCGTCGTAAAAATGCAACGTATTCCGAAGGAATCGAGGCGTCGACCATGAAGTAGCTGCGGCTGAAGCTGAAAAGAATTGAGAGGTCGTCAGGCTCGTGCAACAGGGTGTCGACGAAGAGCGAACCGTCATCGGAGTGCAGGATCGGCAGCACGAAGGGCTTGCTGAAATTGCCGCTGTAGGCGCGCCCAACCAAATACGCCGCTTTGTTGCGAAAGAATAGTGACTCCAGGGTCTCGACCCAGATCTCCCCAGTGCCTTCGGGGATGCGGGGCACCAGGTCTTGGTTGACGACGTTCATGACAAATTGAATGTCGCGCTGCTGGTCTTCCCAGGGAATATTGAACTCACAATCGTCCAACATTTGTTTGACGATGGCGGCGCCATTATCGCCGTTGAACTTGTAGCGCCGGAGAATAGAGTCGCTGTCGATTGGGCCTCGGTGTCCTGCCGGTGTGGTGGCAAAGGTGTGTTGATCCCGAATTTTTTCGTGCTCGAAGACGTAGCAGTAAATGGAGTTAAAGAAGGATTGTGCAATCTCGTAATTGTCGTGATTCTGAATTAGCTCGGCGTATTCTTGCTTGGCGACTTCCCAGTGCTCGCGGTCCTGCACGCTGCCGCCGGTAATGGTGTGGGCGGCTTCGGCGACAATGACCCGTTTTTGCTTCCAGAGGTTGAGGCGCGCGCGCATCGCCTCTTGAGAGCCGTGCCAATCGGCGGCTTCAAAACGGGCTTGGGCGCCGAGGGTGATATTTTTAAATTCGGCGAAAAACGCATCGAAGCCATTGAGAATGGCCATCGCGAGTCGGCGGGTAACAGCGGTCATTGCTGGTAGTGTCCTGTCACGTAGGAGGGTATAGCTAAGAGTCTGCCCGACTTTCGCAGAAAAGCGAAGTCGGACAGTGGGGGCTGCGATGTTTGCGCTTACAGGAAGCAGTCCGCCATTACTTCACGGGCTTCAGCCTGCTGGCAGTTGAGGATCATTGTGCCGACTTCGCCGCGTTGATTCGCTGCTTTCCAATCTTGGGCGCGCTCGCGAATGCGGGCTTCTGGGCCAACCAGCGCGACCTCGTCGACAAGTTCGTTGGGCACCGCTTCGCGGGCTTCATCCTTCTTGCCGGCCAGGTAGAGGTCCTGCACTTTTTCTGCCGCGTCGCCGTAGCCCATACGGGTGGCGTAGTCAGTGTAGAAGTTCTTGCCCTTGGCGCCCATACCGCCAATATATAGCGCGAGGAAGTCTTTAATGAAGTGGCGACAGCCATCGAGGTTGTCGTCCATGATAACGCCGACAAAGGGGGCGACATCGAAGTCGGCCTTGCTGCGGCCACTCTTCTCCAGGCCCTTGTTGATCGCCGGCTCAAGCACGGAATATTTGTCTGGGCTCATCCACACCGGGAATACGCCGTCGGCGACTTCGGCCGAGGCGGCTACCCCGGCGGGAGTGATGGACGCCGTGTAAATGGGGATGCTGGGGTCGCCGTGCAAAATTGACTTAAGCGCTTTGCCCAGGCCGGTGGTGCCTTCGCCTTTGTTGGGAATCTGGTACATCTTGCCGTCAAACTCCAGCGGGCCTTTGCGCTCGAAAATCTGCTTCATAATTTTGATGTACTCGCGGGTGCGGGTGACGGGCTTGCCGTAGGGCACGCCGTGCCAGCCTTCCACCACCTGCGGTCCCGATGCACCCAGGCCGACGATAAAGCGGCCATCGGACAGGGAGTCCAGGCTCATTGCCGTCATCGCCGCCATGGCGGGGCTGCGAGCAGGCATCTGCATAATGGCAGTACCCACCTTAATTTTTTCGGTTTGTGCAAGTATCCAGGCGGCCGGGCTAACGGCATCAGAACCATAGGCTTCAGCTGTCCACACTGAGTCGAAGCCCAGGGCTTCGGCGTGTTTAATGTCATCCATTGGCAGCGTTAATTTCGCGCCTGAGTAGCCCAGTAGTAGTCCCAGTTTCATTGCTGTTCCCCTTATTATTTTAGCGGGGCCCTGCGCCCCCTTGAAGCGGTTAGCTTACCAGCGCTTTGCTGGAGAAGATAACGCCGGTTTCATCGGCATAGGCATAGTCGCCCGGTGCGATATCGATAGCGCCAAAGTGTAGGGCGACATTGAGTTGCCCCTCGTTGCGCTTCTCGGTTTTACGCGGCACGCTGCCCAGTGCCAATATGCCTAGCTCCATCGGGGCGATCTCTTCCACATCGCGCAGGTAGCCGTAGATGATAATACCGCTCCAACCATTTTTGACCGCGGCGCCAGCAAGGTTGTCTCCAAGCAGTGAACGTCGCACTGAGCCGCCGCCATCAACGACCAATACGCGGCCTTCGCCAGGTTGTTTAACTTGCTCGGCAACCAGGGAGTTGTCTTCAAAGCACTTAATGGTGACAACTTGGCCGCCGAAATTGTGAGCCGCGCCGTAGTGGCGCAGCGGCAGTTCAAGAACGCGTACGTCGTCGCCGAATTCGTCGCAGAGATCGGGTGTAGAGATGGGCATGATTTTCCTCCGGGGGCTCAACGCGGCAGTGTTGGCGCTGAGCATAAAATAAATGATTCGGTTTGGGCCTTAGTCTGTGACTACAGCGAGGCACGATGCACTAATATCTGCATCGTAATAGGCCATGCCCAATTTATTTAGGTACTCCAAGCGGTCAGCTTTCATTAGGTCTATTTCGGGCGCGTCGAAATTGTTAGCTTGGTAAATACCTGCCAGATAAGCCATAAATTGCTCGCCCTCTTCGACTAATAATAAGCTGGCGGCGCCTACATCGGGTTTCACTTTGGCGTTCAGTGCTTCGGGAAGTGTTACCGCAAGTACAACTGGTTGCTCCTCTCCCTGAAACCTTACGAGGCGATTTCTCACGGTTTGCTCGGCCCAGTAAAAAGCCAATTCCTTGCTCTGGGTTAAGAAGACCGGCTCAATGGATTCGGAATAGCTATTGCCGATAGTGGCCATGGTTTCTTTGGCCGCTTGCTTCAGTGCCTTGTCGCCTGAGCGTTTTAAGCCCTGCTCCATGATGGCGTCAACCAGCGCCGAAGAGGTGCCGTGATACCACGTGCTGCTGGTGGTAAAGCCCTTTTCGCTTAATAAAGCCCTGGCATCTTTAAGAAAATCTGGTGCGTCAGTCATAGTAGAAGTTACACAGTCGGTTTGAGTTGGAAAGCATGTAGAAGTTTAGGGAAGCTTTGCACAGCTTAGCAATATCTCTGCGGGCCCTAAAAGGTCTGCGATTATCTTATTTAGCTAATTCTGCCCACAAAAAAGGCGACGCCTTTTTAAGGTGTCGCCTTTCGATTCGCAAGTGCGCTGTGCCCCGCGTGTTGCTAATTGCCGGGCACGTCGCCTAACGCGTGTTCAGATTTAGCTGAACTGGTTAGAGGTGTTTTTCGCACCACCTGCTTTCAGTGCCATTTCACCTGCGTAGTACTCTTTGTGATCGTCGCCCAGGTCAGAACCGGCCATGTTTTGGTGCTTAACACAGGCGATACCCTGACGGATCTCTTTACGCTGAACGCCTTCAACGTAACCCAGCATTGCTTTGTCACCGAAGTACTCTTTCGCCAGGTTGTCTACAGACAGTGCTGTAGTGTGGTAAGTCGGCAGAGTGATCAGGTGGTGGAATACGTTCGCTTCACGGGCAGTGTCTGCCTGGAAGGTGCGTACTCGTGCATCAGCTGCAGCAGACAGTTCAGAGTCGTCGTACTCAGCAGACATCAGGTTGTCACGGTCGTAAGCAGAAACGTCTTTACCTTCAGCCGCCCACGCATCGTAAGTCTGCTGACGGAAGTTCAGTGTCCAGTTGAACGAAGGTGAGTTGTTGTAAACCAGTTTCGCATCGGGGTGAACCTTGCGAATCTCGTCCATCATGCCTTTGATTTCGTGAACAGTCGGTACTGCAGTTTCGATCCACAGCAGGTCAGCGCCAGCGTTGATCGCTTCGATGCAGTCAAATACGCAACGCTCGTGGCCAGTGCCCTGACGGAACTGGTACAGACCTGAAGGCAGACGCTTAGGACGAACCAGCTTGCCGTTGCGGCTGATCAGTACATCGCCTTCAGCAGTGTCTTCTGGGGCAACTTCTTCACAATCCAGGAAGGAGTTGTAAATGTCACCTTGGTCGCCTGGCTCGCGAACAACAGCGATCTCTTTAGTCAGGCCAGCACCTTCAGAGTCTGTACGTGCAACGATAACACCGTCATCAACACCCAGCTCAAGGAAAGCGTAACGCAGCGCGCGCAGCTTAGCGTGGAAGTCAGCGTGAGGTACGGTTACTTTACCGTCCTGGTGACCACACTGCTTCTCATCGGCAACCTGGTTTTCGATCTGCAGGCAGCATGCACCGGCTTCGATCATTTGCTTGGCCATCAGGTAAGTCGCTTCAGCGTTACCAAAACCGGCATCGATGTCGGCAACGATGGGTACAACGTGAGTTTCGTGGTTGTCGATTTTGCTTTGGATTTCAGCTTCTTTAGCGCTGTCGCCAGCTTCGCGTGCTGCGTCCAGCTCGCGGAACAAGCCACCCAGCTCACGTGCGTCAGCTTGGCGCAGGAAGGTGTACAGCTCTCTTACCAGGTCGGCAACAACGGTTTTCTCGTGCATAGACTGGTCAGGCAGAGGGCCAAAGCTAGAGCGCAGTGCAGCAACCATCCAGCCAGACAGGTAGAGGTAGCGGCGCTCAGTTGAGCCGAAGTGCTTTTTGATAGAGATCAGCTTTTGCTGACCAACAAAACCGTGCCAGCAGCCCAGAGACTGAGTGTACTTGGTTTTGTCTTTGTCGAACTCGGCCATGTCGCGACGCATGATGCCAGCAGTGTACTTGGCAATGTCCAGGCCGGTTTTGAATTTGTTCTGAGCACGCATGCGCGCGGCAGATTCGGGGTTGATAGCATCCCATGGGCTACCGGCTTGCTCTTTAAGTCCGGCGATGGATTGGATGTCTGCTTCTAACGATGACATATGCGGTCCCTTTTCATTGCGGTGGGTGGTTTAACGCAGGCTAGTGTACTCGCGGCCTATAAATTTTTCTAATTTATAGATTCTATATTCGGTATTTTCGGTGGGAATATTGCTGGGGGGGTGTGCTGCTTCGCTTATGTTAAGCGATTTCTATTTTAATAAATTGCTGCGGGGCCTGCTGCCCGTCCACCATTTAATAAATGAATAACAAGCATAATGTGGATATATTTGTGAAATTATTGGCGGGTAGCTAGGATGTCCTCCTAAGCCGTTATCTCTGACTTGCATGTGTTAGCTGTTAACATTCATGCTTCTTATATAAAGGGCGGTTTACAGACTCACCGACGCTAGAAGGAGTGGCAGATGTCAGCGCAGCAAATCAACCGGGTAGAACACAGTGGTCTTCAGATTGCCGAGGTCTTGTACCGTCTGGTGAATGAGCAAGTTGCCCCGGGTACCGGCATCGAGCCCGACGCATTCTGGTCTGCACTGGCCGAGATTGTCGCTGATCTGGCGCCAAAGAACAAAGCTCTGTTGGCCAAGCGGGACGAGATTCAGGCCAAGATCGACGATTACCACCGCGCCAACCCGGGTAAGCCGGATATGGCGGCGTATAAAGCGTTCCTGGAGGAGCTGGGTTATCTGCTGCCCGAGCCCGCTGATTTTACCATTACCACCGAAAACGTCGATCAAGAAATTGCCGAACTGGCTGGCCCTCAACTGGTAGTGCCGGTGATGAATGCCCGGTTTGGTCTGAATGCTGCCAACGCCCGTTGGGGTAGCCTGTACGACGCTCTGTACGGCACCGATGTGATTTCTGAAGAGGGTGGTGCCGAGCGCGCTGGCGCTTACAACCCGGTTCGCGGTGATAAGGTTGTCGCCTATGCCAAGGCCTTCCTCGACAAGCATGTTGCTCTGGCTGAAGGCAGTCACGCCGATGCCACGGCATACAAAGTAGAAAATGGCAGTCTGGTAGTTAGCCTGGCGAATGGCGCCAATACCGGTCTGCAAGCGCCGGAGAAATTTGCCGGTTATATCGGCGATGCCGCTGCGCCCAGCAATATCCTGTTGGTTAACAACGGCCTGCATATTGATATTCAGATTGACGGCAGCCACCCGATTGGCAAAACCGATGCCGCTCAGGTGAAAGATGTTTGCCTGGAATCTGCCCTGACCACCATTCAGGACTGTGAAGACTCAGTTGCTGCGGTAGACGCTGAAGACAAGTGTGTGGCCTACAGCAACTGGCTCGGCCTGATGAAGGGCAACCTCAGCGAAACCTTTAGCAAAGGTGGCAAAGAGCAGACTCGTCGCATGGCTGAAGACCGCGTGTTCACCGCGCCCAATGGCGGTGAAAAAGTGCTGCACGGCCGCAGCCTGCTGCTGGTGCGTAACGTCGGTCACCTGATGACCAATAACGCGATTATCGATGCACAGGGCAACGAAATCCCTGAAGGCATTATGGACGCCATGGTTACCGTACTGGCGGCGATGCACGACTTGAAAAAGACCGGCAGCCTGAGCAACTCGCGCACCGGCAGTGTTTACATCGTTAAGCCTAAAATGCACGGCCCCGAAGAAGTGGCTTTTGCCGCCGAGCTGTTTGGCCGCGTTGAAGACGCTCTGGGTCTGGCTCGCAATACCCTGAAAATAGGCATTATGGATGAGGAGCGCCGTACCACGGTTAACCTTAAAGCCTGTATTGCTGCCGCCAGTGAGCGCGTGATCTTTATCAATACCGGCTTTTTGGATCGCACCGGCGATGAAATTCACACCAGCATGGAAGCCGGCGCTTTTGTCCGCAAGGCTGACATGAAACAACAGGCTTGGATCAACGCCTACGAAGACTGGAACGTCGATATCGGTCTGGCCTGCGGCCTCAGTGGCAAGGCGCAAATCGGTAAGGGCATGTGGGCCATGCCAGACGAAATGGCGCAGATGATGGAAGCCAAAATCGGCCACCCCAAAGCTGGCGCCAACTGTGCCTGGGTACCGTCGCCCACGGCAGCTACCCTGCACGTAATGCACTACCATGAAGTGAATGTGCGCAGCCAGCAAGAGCAGTTGGCGGACCGTCAGCGCGCCGCTTTGGAAGATATTTTGACCATCCCAGTCGCCGAAAACACCGACTGGAGCGCCGAAGAAATTCAGAACGAGCTGGATAACAATGCCCAGGGTATTCTCGGCTATGTTGTTCGCTGGATCGATCAGGGCGTGGGCTGCTCTAAAGTGCCAGACATCAACGATGTGGGCCTGATGGAAGACCGCGCGACACTGCGTATTTCCAGTCAGCACATCGCCAACTGGTTGCGCCACGGCATCTGCAGTGAAGAGCAGGTAATGGAAACTATGCAGCGGATGGCGGCAGTTGTTGATCGCCAGAATGCCGGCGATGCAAGCTACCGCAATATGGCGCCGAACTTCGACGATAGTGTGGCTTTCCAGGCCGCTTGTGAGCTGGTTTTTGAAGGTGTCAAACAGCCCAGTGGCTACACAGAACCAGTATTGCACCGCCGCCGTATTGAATACAAAGCGAAGTACGGCGCTTAAGGACTCCGGTCCACAACGATTTCCTGTCAGTGAGGCTTGGCCCGGTTCTACCGGGCCTTTTTTTTGCCTGCTTTCTATGTGCTTTGCTGGCGAAGTGGCGAAAAACTGCCCATAATCACCCCGTATTATATTGAGTAGCGGAGTCATCAGTCTCATGAATTTATCGCGTATCGACCTGAACCTGCTGGTTTACCTGGACGTGCTTCTGCGCGAGAAAAATGTCACGCGAGCGGCGGAGCAGTTGGGAATTACCCAGCCAGCCCTGAGTAACGGTTTGCGGCGCTTACGTGACCTGTTTAATGACCCGCTTTTAGTGCGCACCAGTGAGGGGATGACGCCGACAGAGCGCGCGCTGGAGCTGCAGCCGCAGGTAAGGAATATTCTGTCCTCAGTAGAACAGGCGGTGCTGCCCGTATCAGACTTTGAAGTGACAGAGAGCACGCGGGTGTTCCGGGTTATGGCCAGTGACTACGCCGAGTCGACCTTGTTGACGAGGCTCTTGTTCAAGCTCCGCGACGAGGCACCTAATATTACACTGGATATCCTGACGCCCTCCGATGTGACCTTCCAGGACCTTGAGCAAGGCAAGATCGATATGGCGGTCAACCGTTTCGACCGTTTGCCGCAATCCTTCCATCAGGCTACCGTCTGGCGCGACAGTTTTTCCTGCCTGATGAGCAGCGAGAATAAGGCGCTGGAGAACTTTGATATGGATGCCTTTCTTGCTGCGCCGCATATCTGGGTAAGCAAGACCGGTATGGGGGTTGGCCGTGGCATGAGCCACAGAGACAGTCAGCGCTTGGGCTGGGTGGATGAGGCACTGGCCGAAGTGGGGCACGAACGTCAGATTCGCGTTTTCACGCGCCACTATCAAGTGGCTGCTTTGCTGGCGAGGCACCCCGACCTGATCGCTACCCTGCCTACCCAGGTCGCCAAGTTGTACGCCGAAGATCCACGGCTGGCAGTTCGCAAGCCGCCATTTATGATTATTCCCATCGAGCTGAAACTGGCTTGGAGTCCGCTCCTGCAGCATGACCCCGGCCACATTTGGTTGCGCCGCCGCATCGTTGATATGGGCCAGGAAATGATCGAGCACGGCTAGCGAGATTTACTTATATAGCCGCCCGCCGGCACTGCGTACACTGCAGTTTTTATCTGTAGGGCATCCGGGGTGCACCAGTTGAGTTTTGGTCGCGTTCGACCAGTCGGCAATATTGTCGAACTCTGTATTGACGAGGGGCGTGAATTGTCGCTCCAGTCCCTCACTGAATTTCGCACGTGGATAGGCGCGCATATGCCCCCGCGGTTTGCGGTGTTGGTCACGGGTTCTTTAGATTTCTCGCTGGGCTTTGAAGCGCAGGCCGACTTGGGAAATGTTGCGGGCTTACAGGCTATCGCCATCGTTCGGCAATTCCCGCGCAGTGACTTGGTTTTCGATGTTATTCGTCGTCTGCCGCGCGATCACGTACTGAAACTAGAGCTATTTCCCTCGCGCGACAGCGCTTGCAAGTGGCTTAGAGAACACTTGGCCGTGACCCATTAATCGGACAAATATTCCCCAAACCCTGGCCTGAACCGCCGCTTCGCGTGACCTCGTCGGCTAAAGCTGTCATGCTTGCCGCCTCATTTTAACGGGAGGTTCCCATGAATATTGCCAACGATTGCGTGGTGGCATTTCACTACACCCTCACCGACGACAACGGTGTGGAACTCGATTCATCAAAAGGTCAGGATCCCCTGGCGTATCTGCATGGCCATGGCGGCATTATCCCCGGCCTTGAGCGCGAGCTGGAAGGTAAAGCCGCGGGTGATGAATTGAAAGTGACTGTTCAGCCAGGCGACGCCTATGGCGAGCTCAACCCCGAGCTGATTCAAGCTGTGCCCCGCGAGGCTTTCCAGGGTGTAGAGCAGATCGAGGTGGGTATGCAGTTCCAGGCGCAGGGCGCTGGTGGTCAAGTGCAGATGGTCGTTGTAAAAGCGGTTGATGACGAGAATGTCACGGTCGACGCCAACCATCCACTGGCAGGCCAAACACTTCACTTCGAAGTCAGCATTGCCGACGTGCGTCAGGCAAGCGAAGAGGAAATTGCTCACGGTCACGTGCACTGATTGAGCGGTTTGACGGGCCGGTAGCCATCGGCCTGTCCCCCCCTGCGTTCCCCACATTCGTATTTCCCCCCCCCGTGTTTCACCCTGTTGCCGTTGCTGGCAAGAAACCTGCTTGTTTACCTTGAGCGGCCGCTTTTATTGGTGGCTATTATGCTTATAAGAATTCAAGGAGAAGCATTGAGTGTCTCAATTAGAACTTGGTATCGCAGCGTTTTTGCAGCGTGAGTCGTTGCCGGCCAGGTATTCCCAGCAAATCCATGAGTATTTTCTGCCCTTTATTCAGGGGTATCTGGCAGCCCCGGCCGAGGGTGTTCGCGTGCTGGGTATTCACGGCGCGCAAGGCAGTGGTAAATCCACGTTAACGGCCTTTTATCAATGGTATTTGAGTGAGTGTTGTGGCCTTAGCGTGGCGGCTATCTCTTTGGATGACTTCTACCTCTCCCCTGAACAGCGCGAACAATTAGCGCAGCAGGTTCACCCCTTACTCGCTACCCGAGGCGTGCCTGGCACGCACGATGTTGCCTTGGCTCGTCGCACCTTGTCCGCGCTCAGGGCAGGCCAGGCGTGCTCGTTGCCGCGATTTGATAAAGCGCGGGATCGCGCCTTTCCCTCAGTCGAATGGCCTCAGGTGAGTGGTGTCGATGTAGTGATTTTCGAAGGCTGGTGCCTGGGAGTGCCCCCTCAGCGGGATGCCGAATTACGTGACCCAATTAATGCCCTAGAGCATGGCGAAGATGCCTCGGGAAACTGGCGCCGCTGGGTGAATGGGCAGTTGCAAGCGGTTTATCAACCGCTGTTTGCTGAGCTCGATTATTTACTGATGCTGCAGGCGCCGAGCTTTGACTGTGTGGCACACTGGCGCAGTGAACAGGAAAAAAAGCTAATGGCTCGGCGAGCGAATGACCTCAACGCACAGTTTATGAGCGCCGCCCAGATACATCGGTTTATCAGCCATTACGAGCGCTTAACGCGCCATGCCATTGCCGTGCTGCCGGCGCAGGCCGATGCCTGCATGGTGCTCGACGCTCAGCGCCGAGTGCGTGCATTACATTATCGGGAGACGGATTCTTGAAGCCCAGCGTTGTGTTTACCGACTTAGATGGCAGCCTACTCGACCACGACAGCTACTCGTTTGCGGCGGCCGCGCAAGCGCTGGCATTGCTGGCGTTGCGCAACATTCCGTGGATATTGAACAGCAGCAAAACGGCCGCCGAGATGTCAGTGCTCCGCCGACAGCTGAACAATCGTTATCCCTACATTGTTGAGAATGGCGCGGCGGTGATTTACCCAGAGAATGGGCCAGAGGGCTTGCGCGAGTGTCGCTGGGGGCGGGTAAAGCAGTTGGCCCGCTGTCGAGAGGACTTTCTTCCTCGCTTGCACCAGTGGCGAGCGGAGGAGGGGTTTCGCTTTCGCGGCTTTGCGGATATGACTGCACCAGAATTGTGCGACGAAACCGGGTTGACCCAAAATGAAGCAGAGTCGGCTTTGCAGCGGGAATATTCCGAGCCGATTGTCTGGCAGGGCGACAACGCGAGCTGGCAGCGCTTTGAACAACGGTTAACGGCGGAGGGGCTCCGAGCTCAGCGTGGCGGACGATTTATTCATATCAGCGACCACTGCGACAAGGGGCAGGCCATGCTCTGGCTGGCGCCTCGCCTGGTCGAGTGCTGCCAGGCCCCTCGCACCATTGCCTTGGGTGACGGCGGGAATGATGTGCCCATGCTCGCGCTGGCGGATGAGGCGGTGTTGATTCGCTCCCATGCCAATGCGCCACCGCCGGTTCCCGCGCCGAGGGGGCGCCTACAATTAACCGATGCTGTTGGCCCTGAGGGGTGGAATAGCGCTGTATTAGCGCTGTTGGGCGACAGCGCTAGAAACGGCACGGAAAATGCCTAGTAATGTATAGGTAATCGGGCGTCTGGTCGCCACCTCGACAATGCTATGGCAGCGAGGCGGCATGCACAGACGGACAATAACGACAGGGAAACCCCATGGCAGATTTTTATCAAAACGGCATCATCACCACATTGCATAATCTGGTTGATCGCCCCATTGAAGCCCTTGAGACAGAGCTCAGCCAATTCGCGCAACATCGGCCGATGGCGCTGGTGTTGCCATCGCTGTTCTCCGAGCTTGAGGGGCCGGCACTGGCGAATATCATTGATGAAATCGCCAAAGTGCCCTACATCAACGAGGTGGTGATCGGCTTAGACCAAGCGGATGAAGCGCAGTACCGCCACGCCTTGGCCTTTTTCAACCGCCTTCCTCAGCGTCACAGAGTGTTATGGAATGATGGTCCGCGCCTGCGCGCCCTGGATGCCAAACTGCAAGGGCGCGGGCTGGCGCCGCTCGAGGCGGGCAAGGGGCGAAACGTTTGGTATTGCCTCGGCTACATATTGGCGTCGGGCGACAGTGAGGCGATCGCGCTGCATGACTGCGATATTTTGACCTATGATCGACGCCTGCTTGCACAGCTGTTTTATCCGGTTGCCAACCCCGCTTTCAACTACGAGTTTTGCAAGGGTTTCTATGCGCGGGTTGCCGACGGCAGGATGAATGGCCGGGTTAGTCGCTTGTTGGTGACCCCCTTGATTCGCTCACTCAAAAAGATTTTTGGTGATCTCGATTACTTGGAGTATTTGGATAGCTATCGCTACCCCTTGTCCGGTGAATTCTCCATGCGACGAGACGTGCTCAATGACCTGCGTATCCCCAGCGACTGGGGGCTGGAGATCGGCGTACTGTCGGAGATGTACCGCAATTACTCGACGAACCGTCTCTGTCAGGCAGACATCGCGGATGCCTACGATCACAAGCATCAATCACTGTCTGCCGATAACGACGCCGGTGGCTTGTCGAAAATGTCTATCGACATATCCAAGGCGATTTTTCGCAAGTTGGCGACTACCGGCGTGGTGTTTAACAGCGAGACCTTCCGCTCCATCAAAGCAACGTATTTTCGCGTGGCCTTGGACTTTGTTGAGAGCTATCGCAATGACGCCGTGATGAATGGTCTGGACCTGGATCTTCACCGAGAGGAAGAGGCGGTGGAGTTGTTTGCCGGCAATATTGTTAAAGCGGGCAATGATTTTCTCGACAACCCGATGGAGACGCCCTTCATTCCCAGCTGGAACCGCGTGTGTAGCGCTGAGCCCCGACTTCCCGGCGAATTGCTGGCGGCGGTGGACGCTGATATGGCCGAGTACAGCCAATGACAGGTAGCGACGCCCAGCAGCACTTGAAAGACAAGCTCTATGCGCATGTTGAGCATATCTACCCCGCTGAAAATGCTGACAAGCTCGTAGAAAAAATGATTGCGCTGATGGACCTCAATCAGCGCTGTTTTATGCCTGAGCCACACAAGAACCTGTGGGACGAGCGCGACTGTTTAATGATTGCCTACGGCGATTCGCTGCTCAAAGAGGGGGAATGGCCGCTGCATACCTTGCACGACTTCTTGCGCAGCGAATGCCGTGGGGTGATCAGTGGTGTGCATATCTTGCCGTTCTATCCCTGGAGTTCTGATGACGGCTTTTCGGTTATCAACTACGTTGAGGTGAATCCGGCGCTGGGTGAGTGGCAGGACGTGAGCGCCATTGCTCGCGACTTCGATCTAATGGCTGACTTGGTCGTCAATCATTGCTCCAGCCGCAGTCAGTGGTTTGAAAATTACAAGCAGCGCCGCCACCCGGGAAAGGACTACTTCGTAGAGGGTGACCCGCAATGGGACCTGTCTGCGGTGGTTAGGCCGCGAACCAGCGATTTGCTGGCGGAGGTGCAAACGCTCGACGGTAAGCGCCATGTCTGGTGCACCTTCAGCCACGACCAGGTTGACCTCAATTTCCGCAACCCCGAGGTGCTGCTGGAGTTTGTGCGCATTATTCGGCACTACCTGGATCAGGGGGTAAAAATTTTTCGTCTCGATGCGGTTGCCTTTCTGTGGAAGGAGGTCGGTGGCAGCTGCCTAAATTTGAGTCAGACCCACGAAATTGTCAGGCTGTTTCGCAGCTTGGTTGAGCACGCCGCGCCAGATGCCATTCTGATTACCGAGACGAATATCCCGCTGCGAGAAAATTTGGCCTACTTCGGCAACGCCAATGAGGCGCATCTGGTATACAACTTCTCATTGCCGCCACTGCTGCTCAATGCGCTGGTCAGCGGTGACAGCGCCGCGCTGACTAACTGGATGATGGGAATGCCAGCGGCGCAGGACGGTACCAGTTACTTCAACTTTATTGCCTCTCACGACGGCATTGGTTTGCGCCCGGCCGAGGGCTTGTTGAGCGATGCCGAAATTGATGACCTGGTGGCGCTGATGCAGCGCAGCGGTGGCCGGGTGTCGTGGCGCGCCTTGGGTAGTGGTGCCAGTCGCCCCTACGAGATTAACATTAGCTTGTTCGATGCGATGCGCCAGCGCCAGGGCGCGGGCGAGGATGGCTTCCAAGAGGCGCGTTTTCTCTGCGCTCACGCTTTGATGCTGGCCCTGCAGGGCATACCCGCGTTTTATATTCACAGCCTATTGGCGACGCCTAACGATGAGCAGCGCGTAGCGCATAGCAACCACAACCGCGCGATTAATCGTCACCAGTGGCAGGCTGACGAGCTCGCCAGCGCGCTGGCGGAGGGCGGTCATCACCGGCGGATATTCGATACCCTTAAAGCGATGATTCGTCGGCGCGCTCAGCAGCCGGCGTTTCACCCCAATGCCGCCCAGTACCCGCTTCACTTGGGCAGCGCCCTGTTTGGCCTGCGCCGAGAGAGCGTTGTTGAAGGCGCAGAGCAAACCCTGCTGGCAATCTACAACCTCAGTGCGGACACGCAGCGACTGCCCCTTGCCGAGCTGAATCTCGATGCTGGCTTGCGCTGGCGGGAATTGCTCAGCGGCGCGGAGATTGGCGCCGAGCGCGGCGATCTAATGCTGCCGCCCTATGCCTACTGCTGGCTGGCGGCTGACGCCGAGTAAGGGCGGCCGGCCGCTAGGCGCACGAACTGTTCTTGTATTGACCCCCAATGTTACTCAACCGTTTCGGCGTATCTGCTATGCTTCGGCCTCGTTTTGTCCAATAGATTATGCACCACGAGGTTCGTGATGGCCGATTATAAAGCTCCCCTGCGTGATATCGATTTTGTCTTGAATGACTTCCTTAATAGTGAACAACACTATGCTGGTCTGCAGGGCTGTGAGCAGCTTAGCAGTGACCTGATGGATGCGATCATTAGCGAAGGGGCCAAGTTCGCAGAGAACGTCGTTAACCCCATTGCCGCTACTGGTGATGAGCAAGGCTGTAAATTCGTTGATGGTAAGGTCTCTACGCCAGATGGTTTCAAGGAAGCCTTTCGCCAGTGGGGCGAAGGCGGCTGGCAGGCCTTGGGTGTACCTGCTGAAGACGGTGGCCAGGGCTTGCCTTCGTCGCTTGGCACGGTGATCGGTGAAATGGTCGGCGCCCCGAGCTGGGCATTCAGTATGTACGGCGGCCTCGCATTGGCTCCCGTTACCTGCCTGCTTAACGGCGGCACTGAGGAGCAAAAACAGCGCTATCTCCCCAAACTGCTAAGCGGCGAGTGGGCAGGCACAATGTGTCTGACCGAGGCGCACTGTGGCTCCGACGTCGGCCTGCTGCGCACAAAAGCCACCAAGAATGACGATGGCACCTACACCCTGCAGGGCACCAAGATCTTTATCTCGGGTGGCGAGCAGGATATGACCGACAACATCATTCACGCCATTTTGGCGCGTGTTGACGGGGCGCCTGAGGGCACCAAGGGCGTGTCACTGTTTATCGCGCCGAAATACTGGGTGAATGAAGACGGCTCAACGGGCGACTTCAACAACATCAACTGCGGCTCCATTGAAAAGAAAATGGGTTTGAAAGCCTCGGCGACCTGCGTAATGAACTACGACGGCGCGCGGGCGGTGTTGTTGGGCGAAGAGAATCGCGGCTTGGAAATTATGTTCAAGCTGATGAACTCCGCCCGATTGGGAACAGCCTTGCAAGGGCTGGCCATGGGTGAGATCGCCTATCAGGGGGCGATGGATTATGCCCGCGAGCGTTTGCAGATGCGCTCATTGACAGGGCCGAAGAACCCAGATGGCCCCGCCGACCCGATTATTGTTCACCCCGATGTGCGCCGTATGCTGCTTACTCAGAAGGCCTTTGTGGAAGGCCAGCGCGCGTTCATCTACTGGTTGGCTCAACAGGTGGATTTAACCAAGCACGGCGATGAAGAACAGCAGGCACACGCGGGCAAGTTGTTGGAGTTACTGACACCCATTGCCAAGGCATTCTGTACGGAAACGGCCCAAGAAGTTACCTACCTTGGCATGCAGGTATTTGGTGGTCACGGCTACATCAGTGAGCACGGCATGGAGCGCATCGCACGTGATAACCGCATCTCAACGGTGTACGAAGGAACCACCGGTATTCAGTCGCTGGACTTGATTGGCCGCAAGGTAATGGGCAGCGGTGGCGAAGTGCTGCGTCACTTTACCAAAATCATTCACAAGTACTGTGAGTCTCACAAAGACAACAGTGCGATGACTGAATTTGTTGAACCGCTGGCGGCGCTGAACAAAGAGTGGGGCGAGCTCACCATGGCGGTGGGTGAAAAAGCGATGACCAATGCTGACGAAGTCGGCGCGGCGTCGGTGGATTACCTGATGTACTCCGGTTATGTCGCATTTGCCTACATTTGGGCGCAAATGGCCGAGGTGGCCCAGCAGAAGTTGGATGCCGGTGAAGACAACGGTCTGTACCGAGGTAAGGTTAAAACGGCGCGCTTCTACTTCCAGCGCCTGCTGCCGCGCACCGCAACCCACAAGGCGGCTATGCTAGCGGGGGCTGACGCGTTAATGGATGTTAGCGAAGACGAGTTTGTCTACTGAGACAACGTTGTCTGCCAGCAAAAAAACGGAGCCTTATGGCTCCGTTTTTGTTTCAGCTTATGGGGTTAGCGGTTGAGCCGCTGGTCGATCAGCTGGTCGACAACGGAGGGGTCGGCCAGTGTTGAGGTGTCGCCGAGGTTCTCCAGCTCATTTGCGGCAACCTTGCGCAGGATGCGCCGCATAATTTTGCCGGAGCGGGTCTTGGGTAGCCCCGGTGCCCACTGAACCAGGTCCGGTTTTGCGATGGGGCCGATTTCCTGCACGCAGAGCGCGGTGAGTTCTTTAACCAGTTCCTCGCTGCCTTCTACGTCATGCATTAGCGTGACGTAGGCATAGATACCCTGGCCCTTCACATCGTGGGGGTAGCCGACCACCGCCGCTTCGGCGACCTTATCGTGTAGTACCAGAGCGCTTTCCACCTCGGCGGTACCCATGCGGTGGCCGGAGATATTCAGTACATCATCGACGCGGCCGGTAATCCAGTAGTCGCCATCTTCATCGCGGCGCGCGCCGTCGCCGGTGAAATAGTAGCCGGGGTAAGCGCTAAAGTAGGTGTCGATCATCCGTTGATGGTCGCCGTAGACGCTGCGAATTTGGCTAGGCCAGGAGCGTTTGATTACCAGCAGGCCTTCACCGGGGCCTTCAATTTCGTTGCCTTCGGTGTCCAGCAGGGCGGGCTCAACGCCAAAGAAGGGCTTGGTGGCTGCTCCCGGTTTCATGTCGGTGGCGCCGGGCAGGGGGGTGAGCATATGTGCGCCGGTTTCTGTTTGCCACCACGTGTCTACGATCGGGCAACGTTTGTCGCCAACAACGCGGTAGTACCACTCCCAGGCTTCTGGATTGATCGGCTCACCGACGGTGCCCAGCAGTCGCAGACTACTGCGCGAGCTGCGCTCCACAAATTCATCGCCTGCCCCCATGAGTGCACGAATTGCCGTGGGTGCTGTGTAGAAAATGCTGACATTGTGCTTGTCGATGACCTGCCAAAAGCGCGAGGCATCGGGGTAAGTGGGCACGCCTTCAAAGAGTAGCGTGGTCGCGCCATTAGCCAGTGGGCCGTATACGATATAGCTATGTCCGGTTACCCAGCCGACGTCGGCGGTACACCAGTAGACCTCGCCGTCTTTGTAGTCAAACACGTACTTGTGGCTCATGGCTGACTGCAACAGATAGCCAGCGCTGGTGTGCAGCACGCCTTTAGGTTTGCCGGTTGAGCCGGAGGTGTAGAGGATAAATAGAGGCGCCTCGCTCTCGACGGCCTCAGGGGCGCATTCGGCGCTTGCCGCCTGGGTGGCTTCTTCGTAGCAAACGTCGCGGCCTTCCTGCCAGCTGACATCGGCGCCGGTGCGGCGCACCACAATACAGCTGTCGACGGTGGGGCAGTCGGCGAGGGCTTTGTCGGCATTCTCTTTCAAGGGAATTGCCTTGCCGCCGCGAACACCCTCATCAGCGGTGATCAGCATTTTGCATTCGGCGTTTTGAATGCGGTCTTTCAGTGCCTCGGGGGAGAACCCGCCGAATACCACTGAGTGCACGGCGCCGATGCGGGCGCAGGCTAGCATGGCGTAAGCCGCCTCGGGAATCATCGGCATGTAAATGCATACTCGATCGCCCTTCGTCACGCCGCGTGCTTTCAGCACGTTGGCGAGTTTGCACACCGCGGTGTGCAGTTCGCGATAGCTGATATGAGCGCTGTCGCTGGGGTCGTCGCCCTCCCAGATAATCGCCGTTTGATCGCCGCGGCTTTCCAGGTGCCGGTCGATGCAGTTATAACTTACATTCAGCTTGCCACCGTCAAACCAGCTGGCTTCTCCCTTGGGGAAATCGTACTCACAGATATTGTTCCAAGGCGTGTCCCAGCTCAGCATTTCACTGGCTTGTTGCGCCCAGAAGGTGTCTGGGTCGTCGATGGATTGCCGATACATTTCTTCGTAGCGATCGCGATCAATATGCGCATCACGGGCAAAGGCTTCGGGTACGGAATGGGGAGTAAAAGTCGTCATGGCGCATCCTGTTTATTGCATTTATTGTGGCTGCCGGAATCCATTAGGCAGCGACCGATGCATTGAGCATACCTGCTGATAACACGCCGTTGAAGCCCAAATAGACTAAAGTCGAAGGGGATTTTTTAGCGATATTTCCGCTCGAATGGGCGGATGGTGGGGCAAAAGGGCCCGAAGGCCCTGTGCGCGAGCTACCAGTGTTCGGGGTAGTCGAAGTTGGGGTATTCAAGCCCGATGCGCTTGGCGTACTCATTGGCGAAAACCCCATTGGGGTCCAATTTTGCCAGCACTTTATTAAAGCGGCTGAGGCGTTTGCCGTAGTCGTAAACGCCGAGTTCACGTTGCAGGTCGAAGGCCCATTCACGATTCTTCGCCCAGTGGGCTCGGGCGCCGAAGTCTTCAATCAATACCGTGACATACTCCACAAAGGGTGCCATATACGCTTCCAGCTCTGCGTCGCTGAAACCGGCCGGCACGTAGATCGGCATCTCAATGTGGACGACATGGCTGTTGTCTTCAAATGGGCCGCCGGTGCCTGTGTAGGCCATGAGAGTGTGGTCTTCACTTTTTGCGTAGCGGGTGAAGACGCCAACAAGAGGAAGTCGAACGTCAAGGTTCTTGCGGTTTTGGCCGTGCAGGAAGCGGTTGATATATTCCATGGCGGCGGCAGCATTGGCGCGAGGAACCGCGACTTCCCAGTCCATTTGGAAGAAGCCGTCTTGGCCGTCGACCAGGGTGCTGGTAATCATTCGGTGTTGGGGGCCAATAACATCGGCGCTGAATACCGTTTTTCCGTCTTGCTCTTTGGTGAAGGGCGGTTGATTCACAAACTGCAGATAGCGGAATCGCTCCATTACCCCGTCGAGATACCCGCCAGGGTTACACGCGGCGGTGTGCATGGCCTGTTTGAAGAAGGGGAAAATCTGCGCGGGCACGGCGGGGTTCAATAGGCGATTCTGGGCGCCGGGCTCGGCCGCGGCGGTTGTTTCTTTGCCGCAGGTTCGCACGACCTTGCCAACACCGGGATACCAGTTGTACTGGCCGAAATCACACTGCTTAATGTTCTCCCAGGCTGAGTCGGGGCCGTTGTTAAACAGGTAGTCGTCATCGTGGTAGGTGACTTTGACGTGAAGGTTTTTAGTGTCTTGCACCTCGATTCTCAGACGGGTGACAACGCCGAGATAGCCGAGGTTGGCGGTCAGGGCTTTCCACTCGTCTTTATTCGTTGTGCCGCGAGAGAAGTGTCGCAACTGCCCGTCTGCGGTCACGACGTCCATGCTGACCACGCTGTGGGAAAGCACGGTGCGATGCTTGGGAGAACTGCCGTGTGAACTGGTTGCAATGTGCCCTGCCACAGTGGGAAATGCGTAACCCAGGTGGGTGTAGCCAATGGACTTGCCGCGAGGATGCAGCCATTCCGAGAGATCCCACATCAGTGTGCCCGCGGGCACGTTGACAACGTCGACGCCTTCAAAGGTCTCCAGTTGTATGCCCATATTGGGGTTGTGCATCGTGAGTTGTGCGGTGCTGATTAACACGCCGTCGGTGCACATTACATCGGTCGCGGAATGGGCTTTGCCTGTGACCTTCACGCGTTTCCCGGCCGCGGCAGCTGCACTCACCAGTTGCTTTACCTCGTCAACGCTACTGGGTGTGTGCAGTGTTTCAATGTCGTCGCACAGGGTTTGGTAGTTGTAAGAAGCGAGTTGCCAATCGCCGCAGTCGGCGGGGCAATTGTCGGCGGTCTCGAGGGCGTCGCACATCTGGTTGCCGCAGCTGGCGGCGATCTCCAGGCTAGGGCATGTGGCAAGCCCGCCGATATCGCCGACTAAAAGAGGGAGCTCGGTCAGTAGGCCAGGCAGATCGCTATCCCGGAAACGATAGATGACCTTGTCCTCAGCGCTGCCGCCACAGTATTCCCCATTTGCTCCCACCGAGCAGGCGAGCACCGAGAAAGCTTGAATGGGCACAATGGTGTCTTCGTCAAACCGATAGTTGAGTTCGCCGCTCTCTGCGGGGAGTTCGGTAATCAGGGCGGGTGTGCCGAGCAGCGGTAGGCTGAGGATTTTGTTGCCTTGCGTATCTGCCCAGTACAGCCGGTAGTGCGTAAGGGCCTCCCCGTTGACGGCGGGGGTCAACTCAATCCCCTCCGCGGTGAGTTTGTCGGGAATAAGCTGCTCACCTGCGGTATAGGTAAAGCTAACCGCTTGGGGGAGTGGCAGTGTTTCGCTGCCGCCGCCGAATAGAGCGCCTAAGTTCAGTGCTTGTGCTGACATGCTGGCAGTAACCATAGCGCAGGTTGCCGCGCAGCGGCGCAGAACAGCCAGGTGACTGCTAAGAAAGTGCTTCATAGATTTCCTTATTTTTGTATTGGAGGCAAGGCGCAGCTGCATACAGCGAATGGATCACTGCGATGGCGCGCGGTGCTGCCGTTGTTATTGTTGTTATGCTGCCGCAGGCGCTGGGCCCCGGAAGGTGCTGGCAAATAGTAACGAGGTAGGGGGGCAAGGCAATGTCTCAGCCTCGCGAAATGTGAGCAAGTCTATAAATTGGCAATAAAAAAGGCCCCATAAGGGGCCTTTTAAGGAAGTCTGTGAGCGAGTTTACGCAACCTGTACAGGGATGGCGTTGCTTGAATGGCTCACGGTATTGTCTTCGTTCATATAAATCAGGCGCGGCTTGAAATTAAGCAGTTCCGCTTCGGTATAGCTCGCGTACGCGCAGATAATAATAGTGTCACCGACGCCGGCCTTGTGGGCGGCTGCACCGTTAATGGAGATGATGCCACTGTTATCTTCACCGCGAATCGCGTAGGTCGTGAAGCGTTCACCATTGGTGACGTTGTAGATTTGAATCTGTTCAAACTCACGAATGCCAGACATGTCCAGCAGTTTGCCATCTATGGCGCACGAGCCCTCGTAGTTTAATACCGCATGGGTCACGCGAGCTTTATGGAGTTTGGCTTTCAGCATAACGGACTGCATAACGCTGTTCCTTTCTCTTCGGTCTCGGCCGGGGCTTAGTTAGCCGCCAGCATGCCCCAGTCGGCACTGGGATTCAGGGTCAGGGTGACGTTGTCGATAAGCCGCGTCGAGCCGAGCTTAGCGGCGGCTAGTATAACAACTTCTTCTGTGTCCGGGCGAACCTGCTCTAGGCTGCGGGCATCACAAATATTTACATAATCGGGTTCAAAGCCGCCGTCCTTGAGCGCCAGTTTGGCGTAGAGCTCAAGGTCGCTGTAGCTGTCGTAGCCGCAGGCGATGGCTTCGCGCATTTCTTGCAGCACCCGGTGCAGCAGGGGCGCGGTATTGCGCTGGCTATCGTCTAGGTAGCCGTTGCGCGAACTCAGAGCCAGGCCGTCTTCAGCTCGGGCAGTTGCCACACCAATAATGTTGATGGGCATGCAGAGATCCTTAACCATCTTGCGGATCACGCTCAACTGCTGAAAGTCTTTTTCACCAAACACCGCAGTGTCTGGCTGAACCATATTGAACAGTTTGTTTACAATAGTCGCCACACCGGTGAAGTGGCCTGGGCGACTGGCTCCGCAGTGCTGTTCCGACACGGCGGGAACGGAAACTTTGGTGTGCTGCTCCATGCCTTCTGGGTAGATTTCTTCCACCTGAGGTTGGAACAGGAACTGGACGCCTTCAGCGAACAGTTTCTCTTTGTCAGCCGCCAGGGTGCGCGGGTAATTGCCGAGATCCTCGCTAGCGGAAAACTGCAGCGGGTTGACAAAAATACTCACGACAACGACATCGGCCTCGCGAGCCGCGCGTCTCACCAGCGATAAGTGGCCTTCGTGCAGATTACCCATAGTGGGAACGAAGGCAACAGTTTTACCTGCGCGTCGAGCGGCGGAAAGTGCTGCCCTGAGCGCTGCGGTTGTGCTGTATGTTTTCATACCACCTAACTTCCCAATCTCGATCTTTACGCGCTTTGCGTAAAGGCAGTTTGCTGTGAAGTCAGTCCGCTGATTCTGCGGGCTGGCGACCTTTCCACCGCGGTGCGTTTACACTGCTTACATTGGTCACAAACTGACCAGTTCTACGGTGGCGGGCAAGTATGCCCCAAGAGCAATGGCCGTTCAATGCCTTGGTAACAAAAAATTCATGGCATTGTTACCGCTCAAAAGTGTTTCGCTGGGTAACAGTTTCAGGGATTTCAGCCGCTTAGTCAAAACCGTGTTCGGCGGCGGGAAAGCTGCCATCAAGCACTGCGCTGCGATAGCGCTGCAGGGCGTGTTCGATGCTGGAGCTGTCCTGGGCAAAGTTGCGGACAAAACGGGCGGTTTTCTCGGTGATGCCAAGCAGGTCATGCAGCACCAGTACTTGAGCGTCGGTGTCAGCGCCGGCGCCAATGCCGATAACGGGGATAGCAAGGGCTTGGCTGATTTGTTTGGCCAGTTGGCGGGGTACGCATTCCAGCACCAGCATTGCGGCGCCGGCAGCTTCTAGTGCTTTTGCATCGTTGATGATGCGCTGGGCCTGGTCATCGTCGCGCCCCTGTACGCGGTATCCACCGAGCACATTCACCGACTGAGGCGTAAGCCCAAGGTGTCCGCAAACCGGAATGCCTGCACGACTTAGCAGGCGGATGTCGTCGCAGAGCCAGCCTCCGCCCTCTAATTTGACCATCTGTGCGTCGGCACGCATCAGTTGCGTTGCATTGTCGAGGCATTGCTGAGTGCTGTGGTAGCTGGCGAACGGCAGGTCGGCGATGATGAGTGGTGTTGAGCAGCCGCGGGCCACGCAGGCGGTATGGTAGGCCATGTCATCGACGGTCACGGGGATGGTGGAGTCGTGGCCTTGCAGGACCATTCCTAAGGAGTCGCCAACAAGAATGACTTCAATCTCGGCTTTCTCCACCAGGCGGGCAAAACTGGCGTCGTAGCAGGTGACAACGGCAAATTTCTCGCCACGCTGTTTTTTCTGCATCAGGCTGGGGATGCTGATTTTGCTCATAGTGGGCCTCGCGGAGACTCAGAAGAAGGTGGGGTTAAAGTAATGGCGACCGCTGGGAATTTCCAGCAAATAGTCGAGTAGTTGCTGATAATCGCGGTCGTTGTGGGCGAAGTCTATATCTTCTGCGTTCACGATCAAGAGTGGCGATGCGCTGTAATGAAGAAAATATTCGCTGTACGCCTCGTTTACCTGCTCCAGGTAATGGCTGTCGATATTGCGCTCAAAGCGAACGCCGCGCTGCTGGATGCGATCCTTGAGTACCTTGCTCGGCGCTTGTAGGTAAATCACAAGATCGGCCGGTGGCAGGTCGACGGCAAGTTGTTGGTAAACCTTTTGGTATAGCTCAAGTTCGTTGGCGTCTAAGGTGAGTTGTGCAAATAGCGGATCTTTTTGAAAGAGGAAGTCGGCGACGTAGCCCTGAGCAAAGAGGTCGCTTTGTTGCAGATCGCTGAGCTGCTGGGCGCGCTGAAACAGAAAAAACAGCTGTGTGGCGAGAGCGGCGTGCTGGCGATTGCTGTAAAAGCGCTCCAGAAAGGGGTTCTCGTCCGCCTTCTCTTCGAGGGTTGCGTAGCCTAATGATTCAGCAAGGCGCCGCATCAGTGTGCTTTTACCCACACCAATCGGGCCTTCTATAGCGATATGGCGTGGTGGTGCGTCGGACTTGAACAGCGGTCTATTCTGCATATTGCGACAGTTCTTCAGTGCCTATCAGCCAGAGTTCTTCGCTGCCTACCCACTGGTCGGTCGGCGCACTGAGCTGGCTGTGTTGCCGGGCAAGTTCCTCAGACAGGTCTGCCAGTGGGGCGAGTACGAAGGGGCGCATGGGCATGCGCGGATGCGGGATCTGCAGCGTGCTATTGTCTATGTATTGTTCGCCGTACAGCAGGATGTCCAGGTCTAGTGTGCGCGCGCCCCAGCGTACATCGCGTTTGCGACCATGCTGATGCTCAATGCGTTGCAGGGCGGCGAGCAGGTCTTCAGGGGAGAGCGCGGTGTCTAGCGCGGCGACGGCATTGATGTAGTCGGGCTGTTCGCCAGGGCCGATAGCGCGACTGCCATAGAACCGTGAACTCTCCACTAAGCGGCTGCCCGGCAGCCGCCGCAGTGCGTTCAGGGCGCCGTAAATTTGTGCGAGCGGAGAGGCCTGGTTGCTGCCCAGGCCGATATAACAGCGAATCATGATGGCTTGCGCGGACCTCTGCGTCGACGTCTGGGGCGGCGGTTGCGCTCCCGCTCGGCGGCGTCGTTGGTGTGCTTTTGCATATCGCTGCGAGTTGTTGGCTGCGCCTCATAGAATGCTTGCCACCACTGGCTGAGCTGCTCGCTGACTTCGCCGGATTGCTCTCGTAATAGCAGGAAATCGTAACCGGCGCGGAAATAGCGATGCTCGACTAATTGCGAGGCGCGTTTGCCGGACTGGCGCTCAAAGCGCAGCTGTAGCTCCCAAATGTCGCGCATAGGCAGCGAGAAGCGCTTGGGAATAGCAATGCGTTGCTGCTGCTTGTGGAGGCAGCGCTCGGCGGCTTGATGAAGGGCCGGAATCGGCGGGACGCCATCCTCCAGCACCTCTTTATGCAGCTTCTTCACGACTGGCCATAACAGTACCGCGTAAAGGAAGGCCGGGGTGACTGGCTTGCCTGCGGCAATGCGCGCGTCGGTATTTGCCAGGCCCTGGTGAATGAGCTCTTGTGTTTCCGGGCACTCTTCATCAAGCAAGCGCTGAGTGGCAGGGAATAGTGGGGCGAATAGCCCGTAGCGCTGCATCAGGGCATACGTTTGCAGAGCGCGGCCACCCATGAATAGTTTTAGCACCTCGTCAAACATACGGGCGGCGGCGATATCGCCAAGCAGTGGCGCGAGTTCCCGCAAGGGCGCCTCTGTTGCAGCCTCAATGTCGAAGTCTAGCTTGGCAGCAAAGCGCACAACGCGCAGCATGCGCACAGGGTCTTCTCGATAGCGTGTTTCGGGGTCGCCGATTACGCGTATCAGTCTGCGCTCCAAATCTTCGATGCCGCCGACGAAGTCGTAGATGGCGAAGTCCCGGCTGGAGTAGTACAGCGCGTTAATGCTGAGGTCGCGGCGCATGGCATCTTCATCGATGCTGCCATAGACATTATCCCGCAGCAGCATGCCGGCTTCATTGCGTGCAGAGTGTTTGCCTTTCGGGCTGCTCTGCGAAGTGGGGGCATCGTGGCTGCCGCGAAAGGTGGTCACCTCGATAACTTCGCGCCCGAAGCGGACGTGGACTATGCGAAAGCGCCGGCCAATGATGCGACTGTTGCGGAATAAGCCCCTTACTTGCTCGGGGGTGGCGTCGGTGGCGACGTCAAAGTCTTTGGGGTCGCCGCCCAACAGAATGTCGCGGACGCCGCCGCCTACAAGGTAGGCCTCGTGGCCCGATTGGTTGAGGCGGTGAATGACCTTTAGGGCGCTGTCGCTGATCATGCTGCGCGACACGCCGTGGTCGTCGCGGGGGATAATAGTCGGGCTATGCGAACCTTTGTTGGAACGGCTTAGTTTGCCAGCGAGTTTTTTCCAAAGTCCTGAAACGGTGTTTGCGCTCATTGCTCTCGATGTCAGCCTGGAAGGGCAAAGCGAGTATTCTAGCACAAGCAGAACTGAAGGCGCTTTTTGGAAAGGGAAAGGTTTTCGAGGGGCCAGAAATGAAGAAGGGGAAAACAATGTCTTCCCCACCCAGGTCTTTTTACTACGTCTATTATTTTTATTTTTCCGCGTTCTTATTATTTTTATTGTATTTGTTATTCTTCTTTGCCGCTTATAAATGCACTGCCTGTGCCAACTTTTTATTTTCTATATAAATCAATGAGTTGTGTTTTTGTGAGGTTGGCGGCGACATGATTTTTATGGCCGGTTGTTACCTTAGTAAACGGCGTTTGTTACGCGTAGCTGGTTTGGGTAACGGTGTCAGTTGCTGCTGGAGCGTGAGCTCTTCTTGCGCGGAATGCCCAAGCGTTGTCTTCTTTCCCACAGGCACTTTCGGCTAACACCGAGTTTCTGTGCGAGCTCTGTTTCGCTCATGCTGTCCTGATGTTCCAGTACAAAGCGTTGGAAGTAGTCTTCGAGTGACAGGTCTTCCGCGGGATCCGAGCTTCGCACTCTGCTGGGGCGGCTGTCTTTGCGATCGCTTCCCAGATTATTGCTGCTGCGATTACGGTCGGGTTTGCGGCCGCGAATTTGGCTGATGTCTACCAGCTCCAGATCGATATCCAATAGCTCGTTGTCGATCTCATCGCCTTCGCAGAGAATCACCGCGCGCTCCACAGCGTTTTCCAGCTCGCGAATATTGCCGGGCCACACGTAGGTGGTAATTGCTTGGATGGCTTTGGGGCTGAATTTGAGTGGCCCCCGCCCCAGTGCCTCGCAGCGCCGACTAAGCAGTGTTTCTGCGATTTCCAGGATATCCTTGCCGCGTTCGCGAAGAGGGGGGAGTTCCAGCTTCATCACATTGATGCGGTAATATAAATCCTCGCGGAAGCGGCCATTGTGGGCCATGTCTTTGAGGTCGCGGTGCGTGGCGCAAATCAGCCGTACATCGACTTTGTTTGACTCCACTGAACCGATGCGGCGGATTTCGTCTTCCTGAATGAAGCGCAGCAGGCGCGCTTGCGCTTCCAGTGGCAGCTCGCCAATTTCGTCGAGGAAGAGCGTGCCGCCATCCGCGGCTTCGATAAGGCCGATGCGATTGGCGTTCGCCCCGGTAAAGGCACCTTTTTCGTATCCGAAAAGTTCTGACTCAATTAAAGTCTCAGGTATTGCCGCGCAGTTCACGCAAACGATGGGTTTGTTTGCGCGGGTGCTCTGGCTGTGAATGGCTCTGGCCACCAGCTCTTTACCGGTACCGGTTTCACCATGTACCAGTACGGTTGTGTCGGTGGGGGCTACGCGGTTGATGTATTCATATAATCGCTGCATGGGTTTGCAGCTACCGATCATGCCGCTGGTGTCTGCCTGCAGAGCTTTTTGCTGGCCAGGCATCGGCGGCGGGTTGCTGGCGTTATCGGCAATGATGCGCGCGACGGTTTCCAGCATTTCATCGTGGTCAAAGGGTTTGGCAATATAGTCAATTGCCCCCTGTTTCATCGAGTCGACCGCGGACTTCAAGCTGGCGTAGCTGGTCATGATAAGAACCGGGCGCTCGGTTTTGCTAATCAGCTCCGTGCCCGGTGCGCCGGGCAGCCGCAGGTCGCTGATCAGTAGCTGGTAACTATTGAGGTCGAAGCGCTCCAGGGCCTCTTGAACCGAACCGGCCTCGTCTACCTGATAGTCGTTGCGTTCGAGCAGGCGCCGCAGCGCAAGGCGAATGACATCTTCGTCTTCAACGATCAAAATACGAGGCATATTGAGGACTCCATCGCTACATTTGCTTGCCTGAGTTCAGCCGAACAACATAACGCGTCCGGCTCTATATTTCTACTTTTCAGAGGGTGTTGGGGGAGCGCAGTCGCCGCTGAGGTGACAGGCCAGAGGCAGCCGGATATGGAAGCGGGTGCCGCGCTCAGCGCCGTCGTTATAGGGGCTTTCTACGCTGATTTCGCCGCCGAGGTCATCGATGATTCGATAGACCAGAGCAAGGCCTAGTCCGGTGCCTTTGCCAGGTTCTTTTGTGGTAAAGAATGGCTCGAATATCTGCTCGATCAAATCTGCATCGATGCCGCCGCCCTGGTCGCTGATTCGAATATGTGCCCAGGGACGGTGGTCGTCTGCATTGGCATCGATAGTCACCTGGCCGCCGCCGGGGCTGGCATCCCGGGCGTTGGTGAGCAAATTAATAAATACCTGCATTAGCCGTTGCTGGTCGCCGGCGACGTCGAGGTCAGTGGGGCATTGATTCACGAAGCGGACCTGCTCGGCGGCGCGATCGAGCTCGAGTAGCTGAATGGCCTCGGCGATGCAGCTGCGTATCGCAACCGCCTCTTTCGCTCGCGTTGGGTGTTCGCGGCCATTGTGCGCGAAGTTGACCAGGCTTTGCACAATGCTGCTAATGCGCTGGGTCTGCTTGACGATTTGTTCGGCGCTTTCCAGTAGTAGGGGGTCGTCGGTTTCATAGCGCAGGTTCTGGGCCAGGCTGGCGATACCGGTGACCGGGTTGCCGATTTCATGAGCAACGCCAGCGGCCAGTCGGCCGATAGAGGCTAGTCGCTCCTGGTGTCCGAGTTCTTTTTCCAGCAGCTGGGTGTCAGTGATGTCTTCAACGACGATAATCAGCTCGTCGCGCCCGGGCAGCTCGGAATCCGTTTTGTGGAGATTTAGCCAGCGGGGCGCGCCGTCGACAACAATGCCTGCCTTGCTCCAGTGTTGGTCTTTGCTCGCGCTGAAATCTCGCAGCAAGGTTTGCCACTCGGCGGGGAGCCCGCTGAGGCTGGACCCGGTGATATCGCCGCTGGCCACGCCGGTGATGGTCGCCATGCTTTTATTCCACAGCAGGATTTCCTGATCGGCGGCCAAGGCGCAGACGCCTGTGGGTAAATCTTCGAGGGTTTGGCGGTGGTACCGCCGCAGGGCGTCGAGGTCGGCGGCCAGCCCCGTGAGGTGGGCCTGATAATGCTCTAAGCGATCTTCGATGTAATTGATGTCTTCGCCCTCGCCCATCAAATTGCTGGCATAAGGCAGGCTGCGGTCGATGACCCTGCGGGCGATCGTCGGGCCGAGTAACGCAGAGAGGTTGACCTCTATGCGGTCGCGAATACGTCGCAGGGCGTAAGGGCGGGTCTCATTGTCGTCGAGTTGGAGTT
This sequence comes from uncultured Spongiibacter sp., assembly GCF_964011655.1. Lineage (NCBI taxonomy): Bacteria > Pseudomonadati > Pseudomonadota > Gammaproteobacteria > Cellvibrionales > Spongiibacteraceae > Spongiibacter > uncultured Spongiibacter sp. The sequence goes on from NZ_CAXGPO010000005.1 coordinate 127,109, forward strand.
CCTCCAGAGCCCGATCCAGCTCTTCCTTTGCGACGGCGCTGCCGAGCGACTCGGCAAGGCGGTGGCGCATCTCGTGAGCGCTTTTGAGCGTAAGTGCCTGGCGGCCAGGGCGGTTTAAGTCGTCAATGGCGCAGGCTTCTGCGGCGCTTTGTTCTTCTTTGGAGGTTTCACTTAATAGTGAGACGAGGATCATTACAAAGGCATTTAGCCCGAGTGAGAGTGTGGCGATCTCCATCCACTGCGGGCCTCGGCTGGGGTCGATGCCTGGCAGGGCAAGGATTAGCGCAGGTGTTTCCAGGCCAAATGCTGGTATCAGCAGGCCGAGTAGCCAGACAGAAAAGCCGGTAAGCAGTCCGGCGATAAAGCCGTTTCTGTTTGCAGAGGGCCAGTACATGACCGCCAGCAAACCGGGTAGAAACTGCGCGCAACCGGCGATGGAAATGACGGCCAGTGAGCTGAGCACTTGCCGCTCAGGGATAAGGACGTATAGCAAGTAGCCCAGCATGATGGTGGTGAATATCAGCAGCTGTCGCGACCAGAGCAATTGGCGATAAATATCGCCTGGGCGGCGCTGGGGGCTGTGTAGCGGCAGGACAATGTGGTTGAGGTTCATGGAGGCGGTTGCCAGGGTGGCGACAATAATTGCGCCGCTGGCCGCGGAGATCCCGCCAATGAATACGAGCAATGTGAGTAAAGGGCTATCAAGCGCGCTCAGCACGTGCAGCGCGGCATAGTCGCCGCTACTTTCCCCGCCGCCAATTGCCGTGCTTGCCCACAAAAGTGGCAGTACGGGCAGGCTGATAAGCAATAAATAAAGGGGGAGGCCCCAGCCTGCGCCGTAGAGTTTTTTGCCACTGGGGTTTTCCGCGAAGAGCATGTGGAAGACATGTGGCATGCACAGCGATGCCGAGAAGAACAGCACCAGCATCATGCGGGCATTTTCTCGCTGGCTGGCATCTCGTAATTTTTCAATTAACTCAGGCTGAGTTTGCAACCAATTCTGCATGTCGCTGAAACCGCCGAATATGCCAAATATCGCCGCGGCGCCCAGGCAAATAAAAGCGACAAGTTTAACCAGCGACTCGAATGCCAGTGCGACGACTAACCCCTGGTGGCTATCGCGCGAGGATAAATTGCGAGAGCCAAAGAGGATGGTAAACAGGCTAATGATCAGGCAGAACATAAATGCAGACAGGTGCCTGAACGTGCTGCTGTCAGTCTCAGATGCTGAGGGCGTAAGTAGTAGCGTGGCATCGGAGACTGTTTGAATTTGCATCGCCAGCAGCGGCCACATGGCGATGCTGCAGAAAACAGTCGTTAAAGAGCCTACCCACTGGCTGCGATAGCGGAAGCTCAACAAGTCGGCCAGTGAATGCAGCTGGTAGTTTTTGCAGATGTGATACAGCGGGGTAATAACGATCGGTAACAAAAACAGTGCAGCTGAAATGCCAAGGTAATAATTAAGGTAACCCAGGCCATAGGCCTTGGCCATGCCCGTTACGCCGTAAAAAGCGAAAGCGCTGGCGTAGACACCGAGCGACAAAACATAGACCGCCGGGTGATCAATTAACTTGCTCGGCAGCCAGCGATGCTCACTGGCATAAGCGATGGCAAACAAGGTGAGCAGATAGGCGAGCGCGCAGAGCAGCAGAACATTGGCTTCAAACATCGCGCTTGCGCCGATAGTTGGCCAGGAAAACAAAAACAATAACGGCCAGCCACAGTAAATGCAGTCGGTACCAGGCCTGCCCGCCGCTGTATATCCAGTGGTTCAGCGTGGGGGTGAACACCACCATGAAACAGAGCAGCAATAGTAGTGGGGCTTGTAAGCGCATGAGTGAGCCGTGTGCAGAGGTAATGGTGCGAATTATTACTGCCGCATCGGCAAACTGCAAAGCCTGTGTTAGCGCACGACGATATCGCTGTGGGGAATCGCACTGGCAGACCAATGCTGAGCCGCCCACGTTAGCACTGCATCAAGGCTCCCTAGTGGTGGTGGCGATGGCTGACCCAGGTAGCGCAACGCAGTGCGAATATTGTCCTCGGCGCAGCTGTTGTCTAGTGCTGGGGCGTGGCTGCGTTTACTGAGTTTATCCCCTTTGTCGTCAGTGAGCAGGGGGAGGTGGAGGTACCTTGGGTGCGCGTAGTTCAGGCGCTCTTGCAGCAACCATTGCCAGGCTGTGGAGCTGAGCAGGTCGCTGCCGCGAACGACATCGGTAATGCCGCTGTAGGCATCGTCGACGACGACGGCAAGTTGGTAGGCGAACAGACCATCCCGGCGCTTTAGCACGACATCGCCGCCGTCCTCGACGCGGTGTTGCTGTGGGCCTAGCAGTCGGTCCTCGATGGTATAGGTTTGGTGGTTTGTGCGCAGCCTGACGGCCGCGTCGTTGCGGTCCAGGGGGGCAATGCAGCTACCGAGATGAATGCCATTACGACTTGCCAGCTGCGCGCGCGAGCAACTGCAAAGGAAGGCGTGTTCGGCTGTCAGGAGTTGGTCCAGTGCATCTTGGTAGGCTCTCAGGCGATCGCTTTGCCAGAGTACTTCGCCATCCCAGAGCAACCGATGGGCTTTTAACGACTCGATAATGGCGTGGTCGGCGCCGACTTGTTCGCGAGGAGGGTCTAGGTTCTCTATACGTAGCAGCCAGTGGCCGTTGTGAGCGCGGGCATCTAAATAGCTTGCGAGCGCACTACACAGTGAGCCGAAATGCAGGGGGCCGGTAGGCGAAGGTGCAAAGCGGCCGACATAGCCAGCGTGGGAGTGGGCCATACACAGAGACTTATGGGGCGGCGGTGGCCGCCCTGTCGTTTAACCGCGCTCCTGGCGCTCTTTAATTTCGTCCAGGGTTTTGCAATCAATGCACAGTGTCGCCGTTGGGCGTGCCTCTAGGCGTTTAATGCCGATTTCAATACCGCAGGTGTCACAGAAGCCGTAGTCGTCTTCATCAATAAGGTCGAGCGTGGCGTCGATCTTTTTGATCAGCTTGCGCTCGCGATCACGGGTGCGAAGTTCCAGGCTGAACTCTTCTTCTTGGGTGGCGCGGTCGGCGGGATCGGGGAAGTTCGCCGCCTCGTCTTTCATGTGAGTTACCGTGCGATCAACTTCCTCCATCAGTTCGGCCTTCCAGCTGAACAGGATTTTACGGAAATGATCTTTTTGCGCCTCGTTCATGTATTCCTCGCCCTTTTTTGGAACGTAGGGAACAAATGACTTGAGGCTTTCTTGTGCTGTGTCCTTTGCAGGCATGCTTGGCCCTCTTTATTAACAAGCCGTTAACCGCAGACCGCGGATGTGCGCGCGACGCTGTGCCGCCAAACCGGCAAAACTACCAGATAAGTGTAGTTGGTGCTACAGAAAAACGCGCAGAAAGCGATGTAGCGCTGCCGGTGGGTGAGGGGCGCTGTTACACTAGGGGGCTGAAAAACGGACTGGAGGTCGTTGTGGTAATGCGTTTCGCGGATCGTCTCGCTGATATTGAACCGTTTCGTGTTGTAGAGGTTCTCACTCGCGCCAAGGCCCTGCAGCAGGCCGGTGAGGATATTGTTCACATGGCGGCCGGTGAGCCTGACTTCACAACGGCAGAGCCCATTGTTGTCGCTGCGCAGCAGGCGTTGGCGCGTGGCGAGACTCAGTACAGTCCCGCTGCGGGAATTCCTCAGCTGCGCCAGGCACTGTCAGACTATTATCGCAGTGACTACGGATTGGACATCGATCCGCAGCGCATCATGATCACGCCGGGCGCGAGTGGAGCGCTGATGTTGCTGGCGGGCCTGCTGGTCAACCCTGGTGAGGGAATGTTGATGACCGACCCAGGCTACCCCTGTAATCGTCACTTCCTGCGTTTGGTCGAGGGTGAGGGTCAATTGGTGCCGGTTGGTCCCGAGCAGCGTTATCAGCTCGATGCGCAACTTGCCGAGCAGCACTGGCGCCCCAATACCTGCGGGGTGATGGTGGCCTCGCCCGCCAACCCGAGTGGCGAGATACTGAGCGCCAGCCAATTGCGCGATCTGCACACGCTCTGCAAACAGCGCAACGGCCACCTCGTTGTTGATGAAATTTATCATGGCCTGAGTTTTGGCGAGGCGGCACCGAGTGTCCTGTCGATTACCGACGAGGCCTTTGTGATCAACAGTTTCTCAAAATACTTTGGTATGACCGGCTGGCGGCTGGGCTGGCTGGTGGCGCCGGAGTGGGCGGTGCCTCATTTAGAGAAGCTCGCGCAGAATTTATTTATTTCCATGTCGACGATGGGGCAGTACGGCGCTTTGGCAGCGTTTGCCCCTGAAAGCAGAGTGATTCTGGATGCGCGTCGAGACGAGTTTGCCCGTCGCCGCGACTTCTTGTACCCAGCGCTGCGCGACCTCGGTTTTTCGATTCCACATTGTCCCGCTGGGGCGTTCTACCTTTACGCGGGCATTGACCGGTTTGCCAAGGACAGCCAGCAATTTTGCCTGGAATTACTCGAGGAGCACGGCATTGCAATAACACCGGGGGCAGACTTCGGCCGTTACGGTGCAGAGAAGCATGTTAGGTTTGCCTATACCACCAGTATGGCGCAACTGGAAAAAGCGGTAGATCGCTTGCAACGCCTTTATGGCTAAGTTCTGGGAAACGCGAGGCTGAAAACGGTGAAAGGCAGCAAATTAACCCTGAAACATCTCATGTCGGCACTCAGCGCATCGCGCCCGCGCCGCCGCTGGTGGCGTCGTTGGGTTAAGCGCTCGGCGGTGGCGCTTGTGCTTCGCGAGCATGCTGATGAGTTAGAGGTTTTGATGATAAAGCGGGCCGAAAGGGAGGGCGACCCCTGGTCCGGTCACATGGGTTTTCCCGGTGGGCGCATGGATCCAGATGACATAACGGGCATTCGCACTGCAGAGCGCGAAACCTTGGAAGAGCTGGGTGTCGATTTGGAAAAGGCCGGTCATTGCATTGGCCGATTGTCGGATTTGGTCAGCAGGCCTCACTCCGGGCGCCGGCCAATGGTGGTTTCGCCCTACGTTTACCGCTTGCATACGCCGGTGGGTATTACCCCCAATCACGAAGTGGCCGAAGCAGTATGGGTGCCGCTGGCATTTTTAATGGACCACAGTAACCGCGAGCGAATGGAGTGGCGCAGGGGAAAGCTGGCGTTGAATTTACCCTGCTACTTTTATGGTGGTCGGCGGATATGGGGAATGTCCCTGGCGATGCTGGACGAGTTACTCGGTCTCGCTCCGCTCCCGCTCAAGCTGCCATAGGAATATTTTTGTATCGTTAAGCAGTTGGCGAGAGGCTGGCTGCGGACGAACGGCTTCGTTTAGCGTGGCGTCGCTGACTTCGCCATTTAGCCACTGGTAAAACAAGGGCATGATGACTGGCGTTTTTTTTGGGTCGAGGTACTGCCAGCGGGTTGCCGTTAATATGTTACCGCTGACGCGTCCGCCTTTGACCGGGAGCCAATATACGCCGCAGCTGGACAAAAAGTAATCGCCTCGGCGGCCAAAACTGATGTTGGGCTTGAAGGGGTTAAAGCTATCTTCGGGCGGGGTGTCGATGCGCTGCGCCGCAATAACCCATTCGCTGCCCTCGCTGAACTGGTCGATTTCGGGGCGGCAGAGTTCACCAGTGTCTGCCCACAAGCGAATGTTCTCACGGTACTCTTTTCCGGATAGGGTCTCTAATAACCTGAGGTCGGCGCTATTGCCTTTGGTGGCCTCAACACGCACATGCGCGAGCAGGTCGGCGTTGTCGTATACGGCTTTGAAGGGGCCCTGCCACAGGCAGTCGCAGGCGAGGACTGATGGGCTTAGCAATGAGAGTAGCAGTGGGCCGAATAATCTGAGCATGTTGTCGTACTCGGGTTATCGCAGGGCTATGTGGTCATCAGACAAATAAAAACGCGCAGCGGTTCCCCGTACTGCGCGTTTGTGAAGCCTCTATTTACCGCGGGGCTTAGATGTCGATGTTAACGCCAAAGTAAATGCCATCGACAGTCACACTGGCTTCTTCGTCGTCATCTTCCAGCGAGACGTCAAAGTTGCGGTAGCCGACTTCCAGAGACACGATAGCGACTTCGTAGCCCAGTCCTACTGCCATGTCGGTCACGCTGTTGTCGCCAAAGCTAATCACATTGCCCACTGCCTGTGCATACAAACCGGTTAAGGGCAGGTTGAAACGTGCGTTACCGTAGAGCATCGGTACCGGCGCATCCAGCTCGATCGAACCTTCGCGGCCGGTGGTGGCCAGGCGAACCTCACCGTCGAACATACGAACCGTCAGGCCGACATCCAGGTTTACCCAGTTGTCCAACACTTCGTAGTAGAACGTGGCATCGGTATGCGTGAGGTCGGTCGTTGAATCGACGGTATCAGCCGCGGTGTAGACGTCTCCTTCGAACGTGAAAGTGCGAGACAGGTTGTTGCGCTCAGAAATATCCAGGTCGGTGCGCTGCAGGCGGATATTAGGGAGTACCGGAATGGGGTGTTCCAGGGCGACGTAAATACTGGTGCCCGTCTCGTCGTCGTAGCCCAGGTCGTCGTTCATGTCGATGGCGTCTGGGCCTGATTGAACGTCACCTTCCCAGCTTTGCTTCCACTGATAGGCACCTGCTGTGGCACCGAGAATGTCGGCCTGTGTGCCGGCCGCGAATGTCGCTAGCATTGCTGCGGTCATCAATTTTTTGTTGATCATGCTCTTCCCCTGTTGTGGTCGTTATTTCTTGTTGTGCGTAACTATTGTTTTAGAACCATAAGTCCTCCCTGTTACAGGGTAAAGACTAGCGGTTCAGTAATATTGCCGCTTCTTTGGCAAAGTAGCTCAAAACACCGTCGGCGCCAGCGCGCTTGAATGACAGTAGCGATTCCAAAATGACTGCTTCGCGATTCAGCCAGCCATTGTCGAATGCTGCGCAGTGCATGGCGTATTCCCCACTCACTTGGTAGGCGTAGGTGGGGACACGCAGCTCATCTTTCACTCGGCGAACAATGTCCAGGTAGGGCATGCCGGGCTTCACCATGATCATGTCGGCACCCTCGGCAAGGTCGAGAGCGCATTCATGAAGTGCTTCGTTGCTGTTGGCGGGGTCCATTTGATAGCTGTACTTGTTGCCGCTACCCAGGTTGCCCGCTGAGCCGACGGCGTCGCGGAACGGGCCGTAGTAACTCGATGCATATTTGGCGGCGTAGCTGAGTATGCAGGTATTGATGTGCCCCGCGGCTTCGAGGTTCTGGCGGATGGCGCCGATACGGCCGTCCATCATGTCAGAGGGGGCCACGACGTCGGCGCCAGCATCCGCTTGTGCGAGAGCCTGCTTACACAGTACTTCGGTGGTGATGTCGTTGAGTACATAGCCGTGCTTATCAATGATGCCGTCTTGGCCGTGCGTGGTGTAAGGGTCGAGGGCGACATCGGTAATCACGCCCAGTTCGGGCGCGGCATCTTTGACGGCTCTGATCGCTCGCTGCGCCAAACCGTCGGGGTTGTAAGCTTCTTCGGCGTGAAGAGATTTGCCGCCGTCGCCGACAACAGGGAACAGGGCAATCGCCGGTATGCCTAGCTCGACCAGGGCTTTCGCTTCTTTGGCAAGCAGGTCGATGCTCAACCGCTCGACTCCGGGCATGGACGCCACGGCCTCGCGCCGATTCTCACCCTCGTGGACGAACATCGGGTATATCAGGTCGTCCGGCGTGAGTGAGCTTTCGCGCGCCAAGCGGCGACTGAAATCAGCTGCGCGTAAGCGACGCATCCGCGTGGCAGGAAAAGCACCGCGTTGCAGGGAGGTCGTCATGATTTGCATCCTTGTAATGTGGGATCAGCGAAGGTTGGCGAACACGCGCTCAGCAACATCCAGCGTTTCCTGAATATCGGCCTCAGTGTGGGCCGCCGACATAAAGCCTGCTTCATAGGACGCTGGGGCGAGGTATACGCCGCCCTCCAGCATGCCGTGGAAGAAGCGGTTAAAGCGGTCGGTGTCACAGGCCATGACCTGCTGGTAGTTGCTGATGCGTTTCTCTTCGGTGAAGAACACACCGAACATGGTGCCAACATGGTTGCTGCTCAGGGGAATGCCAGCCGCTTCAGCGCGTGCATGTAAGCCATTAATAAGCATGTCAGTGCGAGCGAAGGGTATGTTGTAGAAGTCCGGCTGAGAAATGGCGTCAATCATCGCCAGACCGGCGGCCATGGCTGCGGGGTTGCCGGACAGGGTTCCCGCTTGATAGACGGGGCCGCTGGGTGCCAGCTGCTCCATAATGTCGCGTCGACCGCCGAAGGCAGCCACCGGCATGCCGCCGCCGATCACTTTGCCCAGGCAGGTGATGTCTGCTGTTACGCCGTAATAGCCTTGAGCGCCTTGCAGGCCAAGGCGGAAGCCGGTCATTACTTCATCGATAATCAGCAGGCTTTGGTGGGCGTCGCAACACTCGCGCAGGCACTCTAAGAAGCCGGGCAGCGGGGGAACGCAGTTCATGTTGCCCGCGACGGGCTCAACGATCACACAGGCAACCTGGTCGCCAAACTCAGCAAACGCCTTTTGTACGCCCTCAACATCGTTGTAACTGAGGGTGACGGTATGCTCGGCGAGTGCGGCCGGTACCCCTGGTGAGCTGGGTACGCCAAAGGTCAGTGCTCCAGAGCCGGCTTTGATTAGCAGGGAGTCGGAATGACCGTGGTAGCAGCCTTCGAATTTGATAATTTTATCTCGCCCCGTGGCACCTCGCGCCAGGCGTATCGCGCTCATCGTTGCCTCGGTGCCAGAGTTCACCATGCGCACCATGTCCATGCCGGGAACGATGTCGCAAAGACGATCTGCCAGTCGTGTTTCTATTTCGGTGGGCGCGCCGAAGCTGAGGCCCTTTTGAATTTGTTCTGTTACCGCAGTAATCACTGAGGGGTTGGCGTGACCGAGCAGCATAGGCCCCCACGAGAGAACGTAGTCGATATAGCGTTTGCCATCGACATCAAAGACATAGGCTCCTTCTGCGCGCTCAATAAAACGCGGGGTGCCGCCAACGGCTTTGAAGGCTCTGACTGGGCTGTTTACACCGCCGGGGATGTGTTGACGGGCTTGCTGGAATAGCTGCTCTGAACGACTCATGGTAGATGCGAGAACCTCAATATTGGGCAGATAAGCGCCGGGTATTATCCCGACTTGGGGCGATTTTTCCTAGGGAAGCGCGACATCTTGTCGTCGGCTTCACTGGGTATACGGGTTTTAAAAGGGTTTGAGTACAACAAGAAATACAATAGCGAACAGCGCAATAACGGGCGCTTCGTTGAACCAGCGGTAAAACACGTGGCCACGTTGGTTCTCGTTATTCGCAAAGCGTTTTACGAGTTTGCCGCAGTATAGGTGGTAAACGATTAAGAAGGCGACAAAGGCCAGCTTAAGCCACAGCCAGCCAGCGTGCAGGTAGTAATTGGGGTTGTACGCCATCATGGCGATGCCAAAGATGACGGTCAACATCGCAAACGGGCTAACGAAGCGGTAGAGCTTTTGCTCCATGGTCGAGAGATGACGCTGGGTGGCGGCGTCTTCAGCCATGGCGTGATAAACAAACAGGCGGGGGAGGTAAAATATGCCGGCAAACCAGCAAACAACGGCAATAATATGCAGGGCTTTAAACCAGAGCATGGGGGTGGGGCTCGCTTATGTTACTCAGCAGTTGGGCGGTAGGTGGCTTTAGCATACAATAGTTGCGCGCTTATTGGGCAGTCTGGCTAGGCTGCTATCTCACTTCTCGCAATTACCCGCAGGCTTTATTGGCATGGAATACAGCATCATTGCTCGCGCTCGTCGTCGCTTGCGTTTGTGGTGGATATTGAACCGTCGTCACACTCGGCGTCAGCTCGGTACGCTGGAAGATTGGAAAATGCGTGCGGTGTTTTGGCTTGGCGCCTTAACTGTGGGGTTGGTGATACAGGGGTTCGCCTGGCTCTCTGAGGAGAGTTTTTCTCTTTTTGAGCACGCGCACTCGCAGTATCCGTATGCGTTTCTGGTGATAACGCCACTCGGCCTGATGGCGATTGTGTGGTTGATGAACCGTTTGGCCAAGGCGTCGCGAGGCAGTGGGATACCGCAGGTGCTGTTGGTGCACAAACAGAGTTATCACTGGCTTCGAGGCCCCTTCCTATCGCTGCCGGTCGCGATATTAAAAGTACTGCTAACCTGTGCCGCGTTGCTGTTGGGGGCAACAGTGGGGCGTGAGGGTCCCAGCGTACATGTTGGCGCCGCGCTAATGTATCAATTTGGCCATTGGGCAAAGTTGAAGCAAAAACAAATTGAAAGCAGCCTGATTGTGGCCGGGGGTGCCGCTGGAGTGTCTGCTGCATTTAATGCACCGTTGGCCGGTATCGTTTTTGCCATCGAAGAGCTGCAGCAGTCGATGGAGGCGCGCACGACCGGGACGTTGATTATGGCAATCATCCTCTCGGGTGTTGTCGTGCTCATGTTTGCTGGTCATTACAGTTACTTCGGCGTGCCAGATGTCACCGCCATGCCGTTTGAAGACTACCCCTTCATTATTGCTGCCAGTGTCGTCTGCGGATTACTCGGTGGTCTGTTCAGTTTCTTTTTGGTCGAAGGAAGTCGTGCGGTGGCGCCTTTGGTGCGAGCGCGACCAATGCGGGTGGCAATGGTGATTGGCGTGGTGTTGGCGCTGATGGGCTTGGTATCCGGCGGCGCGACCATGGGTAGTGGCTACGTGGAGGCAAAAGCGCTGCTGGCTCAGCAAGCGGAGGGCAGCTGGTGGACGGCGTTTGGCCGGATTCTGGCGACGATGCTTACCTATTTCAGTGGTATCCCCGGCGGGATATTTTCGCCCAGTTTAGCGGCGGGGGCGGAGTTGGGTGCATCGATGACGAGCCTCTTCCCCAATGTGCAGGCGACAGCATTGATACTCGTTGGCATGGCGAGCTATTTTGCTGGTGTGGTGCAGCGGCCAATCACCGCCTTCGTGATTGTTTTAGAGTTAACGGGGAATAATCACGATATACTACCGGCCTTAATGGTGAGTGCATTAGCGGCAACGGTCGTTTCAAAGCTGGTAATGCCGCAGCCGGTATACCACGTGCTCGCACAGGATTTAGTTCGCAGTTGGGAGCATTTGCTCAAAAGCAAGCAAGATGATGAGGTCGCTAGCAATACTTCATCGACGACAGATAAGTGAATAGGAGATAGGCCCGTGTTAAAGGTTGGGATTGTTGGTGGAACGGGGTATACCGGTGCGGAGCTGCTGCGCCTTATTGCCGCCCACCCCAATGCTGAAGTGGCAATGATTACCTCAAGGGCCGAAGACGGCGTGCCGGTTGATCAGCTCTTTCCGAGTTTGCGCGGCGTTTGCGACCTTGCCTTTTCGGTGCCCGATGTGGCAGCACTGTCTTCCTGCGACGTTGTGTTCTTCGCGACCCCCCACAACGTTGCTATGCAGTTGGTGCCGGAATTGCTTGCCGCAGGTACTCGGGTAATTGACCTGTCGGCCGACTTCCGTATCCGCGATGCTGCGTTGTGGTCGCAATGGTATAACGAAGAGCATGCCTGCCCAGAATTGCTCTCTGAGGCCGTATACGGGCTGCCAGAGAGTAACAGTGCTGCGATTAAAGATGCTCGCTTAATCGCTTGTCCAGGCTGTTACCCCACGGCAGTGGAGTTAGGGTTTTTGCCGTTGCTTGAACAGCAGCTAATTGACGATCAACGGCTTATTGCCAGTGCGGCGTCAGGCGTGAGTGGCGCTGGCCGGCAGGCGAAGGTGGATACCTTGTTTGCTGAGTTAGATGGCAGCTTTAAAGCCTATGGTGTGGCGGGGCATCGCCACTTGCCCGAGATTGAGCAAGAATTATCGGTAGCCTCGGGCAAGCCCGTGCAGTTGACCTTCACACCGCATTTGTTGCCACAAGTGCGCGGTATCCACGCTACCTTGTACTCAGAGCTGTTGGACCCCGCCGTGGGTTTGGACGAGCTGCAATTTATGTTTGAAAAGCGCTACGCCGATGCGCCCTTTGTCGACGTAATGCCGCTGGGAAGTCTGCCGCAAACAAGGACAGTGCGCGGCGTAAACACCTGCCGTATTGCGCTGCATCGCCCGCAAAACCGCAACACGCTGGTGGTACTGTCAGTGATCGACAACCTCGTAAAAGGTGCTTCGGGTCAGGCCATTCAAAATATGAACCTGATGTTCGGCTTGGATGAGTCAGCGGGCCTGGATGATGTCGCGCTGTTGCCCTAGTGTTTGGTATTCTTGACTGTTTTACTCGGATAAGAGGATAATTGTGTCCTGCCCTTTGGGTAAAAGCAGTGAGGTAAGGTATGTCAGTAGTAGAAGAGTATACGCCGTCAGTTTTGCAGTTAACGGAGCGTGCTGTGGCGAAGGTTAAGCACCTGATGGAAGAAGAGGCGAATGATGACCTCAAGCTTCGGGTGTTTGTCACCGGTGGTGGGTGCTCTGGTTTTCAATACGGTTTTACCTTCGACGAGTTGGCAGAGGAAGACGATACGCTGGTTGAGAAAGAGGGTGTTGTCGTCCTGGTCGACCCGCTTAGTTATCAGTATATTGAAGGTGCTGAGCTGGACTATACCGAAGGCTTGGAAGGCTCGCGTTTTGTTGTTAGCAACCCAAATGCCAGTACCACCTGTGGTTGTGGTTCGTCCTTTTCTATTTAACTCTCGTCTGAGTAAATCTGCGCTGACGCGCATTTAAGATACTGGCGCCAGTCAGTATTTTTTTATGCAATCGCTAAATTCCCTTATTTTTAGTAAGGCTTAATCTAGATCAAGAGTCGCCCTCAGAAAATTCGTTCTAATGGAACCCAGAACGAAGATAACTCCTCATGAGGATGACGATATGAAACAGATGAAAGCATGGGTTCCCCTTCTTCTCGGTAGCTTGGTAGCGCCAATTGCCGCACACAGTTTCGAAGCTGGTGATTGGGTGGTGCGTGGTGGTGTTACCACGACTGACCCGCGGGAAAGTAGCGATAATATCGTTGCGAATGGAAGCCCAATGGCCGCGAAAGTGGGCCTGGACAGCGACACGCAGCTGGGTATTACCGCCGAGTATATGCTGGATGCGAACTGGGGGGTCGAGTTGTTAGCGGCAACACCGTTCGAACATACGGCGACAGGTCGCGGTGCGTTAGCCGGTGTTGATATCGCTACCTTCAAACATTTGCCACCCACCTTGAGCATGGTTTATCACTTTGCATCGGTGAACGGCTTTCAACCCTACGCGGGTGTGGGTTTGAACTATACAGTGCTGTTTGACGAGGACCTGACGTCTGAATTCGAAAGCGCGGTAGACAAGGGCAGTATCGACCTTGAAGACTCATTCGGTATTGCCTTGCAAGTGGGTGCTGACTACCACGTGAACGAGCGTTGGTTGGTGAATGCGTCGGCGCGTTGGCTCGACCTGGAAACTGAGGCCGAAATTCGCACTGACGGTGGCAGTAAGTTCACCGCAGATATCGATGTGGATCCAATGGTTTACACCATTAGCGTGGGTTACAAATTTTAAACGCTAACTTAGCCGGGGTAGATAGCCCCTAGTATGCGGGCGCCTTTGGCGCCCGTTACGCTTGGCACATTGCCGGGCTTGCCGTTGAGCGCGGCATAGGCCAACCACGCAAATGCGGCAGACTCTACTGCGTTGGCCGGAATGCCGAGAGCATCTGTCTTTTCAACGACCATCTCTGATAGTTTTTCTTCAAGCCGCTGCCGCAATGCGCCGTTATATGCTCCTCCGCCACAAAGAAATAGCGATACCTCGCCCTCCAAGTTTTCAGCTTTAATTGCATCGCTCAATGTTACCGCTGTTGCTTCAAGCAGCGTTGCCTGAACGTCGTTGTCGGGTATTGGCGGGAGTGTATTTAGCAGCGCCTTCAGGGTGGCAAGGTTGTAGTGCTCTCGGCCGGTGCTTTTGGGGCCGGTTTGCCGATAATAGGGGTTGTCGAGTAGCTTCTCGAGTAAGCCGGTCTCTACGGTTCCGCTTCGGGCCCAGTCGCCATCGCGGTCGTACTCGCTATTCCTGCGATGTTGAATCCAGCTGTCCATAAGGACATTGCCAGGGCCGGTATCATAGCCGTTAACGCTGCCGTTCTTGTGCAATACAGTGATGTTGGCCATACCGCCGATATTTGCGATCACCCGATTGCTGCCCGCGCGGGAGAAGACGGCCGCATGGAAGGCGGGGACGAGCGGTGCACCTTGGCCGCCAGCGGCGATATCGCGGCGACGGAAGTCGGCAATGGTGGTTATGCCGGTCTCCTCGGCAATTGTGTTTGGGTCGCCAATCTGCAGTGTATATGCCTGCTCGACAGGCCTTTGCGGGCTTGTGGGGCGGTGCCGTATTGTTTGGCCGTGGGAGCCGATGGCGGCGATCTGTTGAGCGTTTAAGCTTTGGGAGCGCAGAAACTGATTCACCGCTTGCGCAAGGGCGAGGGCAAGCTCGCGATCGGCTTGGCCCATTCGCTCAATTTCGTTGTCGCCAGCACTGCACAGTGCGAGTAGAGCGTTGCGAAGCGCACTGGGCAGTGGTGCCTCGGCGGCGGCAAGTAGTTCGCACTGGTTCGCGGTGTCAATCAGGGCAATGTCTATTGCATCGAGGCTGGTGCCACACATCAGCCCAATATATAGCGAGCTGCTCACCCTTCGGAGCCGGGGCTGTTGTAGTTGCGCTGTGCGGCATAGGTGCGCAGCTGTAACTGCAGACCGCTGATCTGTTGTAAAAAGTCCGGCATATCGTTACGCCCGACGCGAGTGGGCGGCGGCAGTTTGTCGACGATCGTGGCGGGGTTGCGATGCACGCCATTCATCAGGAATTCGTAGTGCAAGTGTGGCCCCGTGGCATAGCCTGTTGAGCCTACCCAGCCAATAGTCTCCCGCTGGCGAACTCGTTCTCCGCGAGACACGGCGCGCTTGTGCAGGTGGAGGTATTTGGTCACGTAAGCTTCGCCGTGTTTGATAAAAACGTAGTTGCCGTTTGCTCTTGAGTAGCCGGCCTCCAGCACTCTGCCATCGCCTGCCGCATATACCGGCGTGCCGCGGGGGGCTGCGTAGTCAACGCCTCGGTGCGGGCGTACCGTTTTAAAGACGGGGTGAAGGCGTTTGGGGTCAAAGCGGGAGCTGATGCGGGTAAAATCGAGTGGGGCTCGCAAAAACGCCTTGCGCATGCTCTCGCCGCTTTCCGAGAAGTAGTCGATCTCGCCCTGTTTGTTCACATAGCGGTACGCTTGGAAGGAGTCGCCGCGATTAAAGTACTGGGCCGCGAGGATTTGGCCGCTGCCAAGGTGTTCTCCATTGAGGTAGAGCTCCTCATAGATGACGATGAAATAATCGTTCTTCCGCACATCGTAGACGAAGTCCAGAACCCCGCCAAAAATATTGGCAAGCTCCATGATGATGCTCTGGCTGACGCCGGCTTCTTGCGCTGCTTTATATAGAGAGCTGGTAATGGTCGCACTCGCGACGCGTTGTCGAACCTCTGGGGTTTCGCTGACTTCTGTCGTAGAAAAGCCGGTTACGCCGCGCTCATATATCAGGCTGTTGAGCTTATCAACTTGCAGGCTCATCGCGTCCAGCTTGCCTTGGTCGCTAATCTGAAAGCCGAGTTTCTGGCCGGGGCGAATGCGATTCAATGCCTTGGTTTTCTTAGCGGTGCTTATCAGCTCGTGTAGGTCTTGCGGGCTCAGCTTGGCGCGATTGAAAATGCTTGAGAGCGAGTCGCCTGGCCGAACCTCGATCTCCAGCCACTCGCGCTGCGGTTCTATGGGTGAGAGGGGGTCCGGTTCCTGTTCGCTCGGGCTGATCGGCGTGAGTTCCAGGTTAAGAGGAATCGCTGTGCGTTTGGCCTCGGCATTTTCTCCGGGCAGCATCAGCAGGGAGATCCCCAAGGCGATCAGCGTTGACGCGGCAATAGCTAAATGCCGCCGTGGGAAGCGAGGGCCTTCCCGGAAGGCTGTGTGTCGTTTTTTTTGGCGGTCAAGCATCGTGGTTCCGGGTAAATGTCATTTGGCGTTTTTTTGACCATTATAACAAAGACTTGTGGTGCTATAAGGCGTATTTACCGAATGTTAACGTAATTTCTAGCTTTTGTGGCGCCTGCGGTCTAGGGGCCGCGTTCCATTTTTACAGGGCTTGTTGTATCGTGCTCGGCCCTAGGCAGTCCCTGCCTTTCGCGTCGACGCAGTACCCTGCGTTTGGTATGACAGAAATAGTGAATTAAGGTTCTTTTAAACATGACAAGGCTCGATACTCGGTTACTGGCCGATTTGGAGGCGCGTGGGCTCATCGCGCAAATGACCGGCGAAAACGGTCTTTCGGAGTACCTCTCTGAAGCTCCTCGGACCTTGTATTGTGGCTTTGACCCCACTGCAGACAGTTTACATATTGGCCATTTAGTGCCGCTATTGGCGCTAAAGCGTTTTCAGGATGCCGGTCATAAACCCATAGCGTTGGTGGGTGGTGCGACCGGTTTGATTGGTGACCCCAGCTTTAAAGCACAGGAAAGGCAGTTGAACACGCCTGATGTGGTGGCGGGGTGGGTTGAGCGTTTGCGCTCCCAAATATCGCGCTTCGTGAGTTTTGACTGCGGTGATAATTCCGCGGAGATGGCGAATAACCTGGACTGGTTTGGGCCCATGACAGCGCTTGAGTTCTTGCGTGATGTCGGCAAGCACTTCTCGGTGAATAGCATGATTGCCAAGGAGTCTGTGAAGCAGCGAATCGATCGTGAGGGCTCTGGGATTTCATTTACCGAGTTTAGCTACTCGCTGCTTCAGGCCCTGGATTTTGCAGAGTTGCATAAGCGTCATGGGTGCAGCTTGCAGTTGGGTGGTTCAGATCAGTGGGGGAATATTACAGCGGGTATCGACCTGACTCGCCGAATGCATGGCGGTGCTGTGCACGGTTTGACAATGCCGCTCGTCACCAAAGCTGATGGTACGAAGTTCGGTAAAACGGAGTCCGGCACGATTTGGCTGGATCCGGAAAAGACATCGCCTTACGCCTTCTATCAATTCTGGTTGGGGACCGCCGATGCCGATGTATACAAATTCCTGCGCTACTTCACGTTCCTGAGTGTAGAGCGGATTGCTGAAATAGAAGCCGAAGACGCGCAGGCGGGAGGTCGCCCTCAAGCGCAGCGCGTATTGGCAGAGCAGATGACGGCGCTGATTCACGGCGATGACGGGCTCGCGGCGGCGCAGCGTATTACTGAGGCGTTGTTCTCCGGTGAACTGGCAGATCTTTCGGTGGCCGATCTGGAGCAACTGCGGTTGGATGGCTTGCCCTCGGCTGAGTTGTCGCGAGGTGACTTGCTGGAGCGACCGCTCACGCAGCTGCTTGCCGATGTCGGAATGGCGGCGGGCAAGCAGGTAAAGGATGCGCTGGGGCGAAATGCAGTGTGGGTGAACACTGTCGCTGCGGGTATGGATGACAATATGAAGGCTGCAGAGGTCTTTGCGGCGGAAAAGGCGCTGGGCGATGGCTACTATGTAGTGCGTCTTGGGAAGAAGAAGTACCAGCTGCTGGTGATTCGCTGATCAACCTGCTGCTGTTTTGACCGTTAATTGCTGTAGTTTTGATCGATTGTCATTTTTTTGTAATTAGTTTGTTGCGGTGTGTTGACTCTGGGGTTTGGGTCTCTATAATGCGCCACCTCGCTTACGGAGACGG